>JBKDSL010000106.1:0-25720 GCA_046340555.1 Bacteroidota bacterium | reverse complement strand
GTTCAGAGCATCTGCCTTACAAGCAGAGGGTCACAGGTTCGAACCCTGTTGCTCCCACAGAAAAACAAACCCGGAAATCACCTCCGGGTTTTTTATTTTAATAGGGTAACAGGTTTCCGCTCAAGGTGGATTGCTCCAACGAAAGTCCTGGAAAATTCAGGCTTCTCTTTTTACCGGACTACAGATTTAGGCACATGATGTATGGTCAACGCGCAGCCATTGTTCAGGGTTTGATGCTCCTGCGTGTTTGTGGGGGGGGCAGTTTTGCTGTAAACAAAAAAGGCGACCAATGGCCGCCTTTCTATTGTATTAATCAATCTGGATTAAAGGTTGATAAACTCGCGTGTTACGTTTACTTCACCTAGTTCATTGGTTTCGGAAATGATGAATACTTGACCTGGGAAATTACGAACCCAATTACGGTCAAAATTCTCAGCTTTTTGCTCAACCAATATGCGACCAGAAACATCCATCACGCGGTAAGTTTTGATGGAGTTGTCGGATTGGCCCATTAGACGATTTCCAGAGGCGATACCGATGGTGCAAGGATCACCATAGCAGAAGGTCCATGTATTGATCAATGGACGGGTACGTACCTCGTAGTTTTTGCCAGCTTCCAAAATATTGAGTGGAGCCTTGAGTTGACCAGGTTGAGTTACGTAGTAGATTACGTTTGTTGGGTCGCTCAGGTCAGTAAACTCCATATCGTAACGAACAGGGTACAAATATTCCAACACCAGACCTGCCGCGACAGAGTCATTCAAGTTAAGGTTTGTTTTTCCACAATAGAATTGGCCTACTCCTTTGGGTTTGCGAACGCCACGAATCACAACGGATTCTGAAGTAACTGAACAAACACCAGTAATGGTAGACGTGTAGCTGACTGTCATAGTATCCAACTGGGGCGAGCCGCCAGCCAAACTGAATGTTTTTGAGAAGAGTGTTCCTCCAGTGCCATCAACCCATTGATAAGAATCGTAACCGTTTTCGGCTTGTAGTTGTACGGTTTCATCTTTGCAGACCCAAGTGTCGGTTATTGGAATAATGGCTGGCCTTGGCTTAACGGTATAGTCTTTTGATAATACTACAGTACGTGGCCTGTTGTTTCCCCCAGTAAACCCTGTAATTGTAACGGTGTATGATCCAGATGCATTTACCGTAATAGTAGGGGTGGTTTCGCCAGTATTCCATAGATAGGAAGTTGGGTTCAACGAATTTCCAGGAATACTGATGTAGAGCGTGGTTGATTTGCAAACGTCTGTTACATCCGGCATTAGTAGAATGTTACTGTTGTTTTGAGCATTCCCATCTAGGGAGGCCGAAACTAAAGCCGAAAGGCTTAGAATGAATAAAGACTTTTTCATGTTCATTGTTTTTAGGAACTACGAATTTATACAATTGATAATTAAGGGGATGGAATTATGCAATAATTTTTTGGCGAATATTGAATTATTCATAAAGTTTCATTGAAAATCAAGGCATTAAAGTGTGGGCTTAGTGGTAAATGGTTAAAATTTAACTGTGAAATCCACATATGGAATGCCTATGATGAGCGCTTGAGCGATATCGGGGTTATTGATAAAGCCAAGGTCCACAGCCATTTTTTCGCCGAAGAATCTTAATCCGTAACTGTAAACAGCTTCCACTTTATTATTGTTTAATAATAGCCAGTTTTCACTTACAAATGCCGTGCGTTTTGAAATCCTTGACAAACCACAAACGGTGAAGATCGGGTCTTTCGAAAGTTCTTGACGTGCGAATGCCAAGCCACCACCAACCGTCAGGTTTTTGTTTTCGTCGCCGATTGTCCCCATCGCGTAGGTAATTCCTGCACCTGTTCTTTCATTATCGTCGAATAAGCTTGGTATGTTTATATAATACACCCCCAGGCCATAATGGAATCGATCGGTTGCCTTGAAGCTCATTTTAGGAGTGATGAAAAAAATCGGACCGAACTCGCCATCGGATGCAAGTGATCCGAAAAAACTTAGCATTTCAATACCTCCACCGATGGAGATGTTATCTGTCAGTCCCACGTTGAAGGAGTTGAAGAACAGGTAAGTGTTTTGATAGTATCCTTCTCCCTTTTTTAAGTTAAACGCGGATGGGGCGAAAAAATACCTGGTTGCATGCGGGTTCCTAAACCAGTACACTCCATTGCGAAAATTCGAGGGAGGAACCACTTCCAATATCAAAATCCCTTTATATGGGATTTCAACCCGTGCAATTTGGCTGGTCCTTAAAATAAAAGTGGTGGAATCGTGTCCAACATAATGTCCAACCATTTCCAAGCCTTCGGATAGCTCCACTCGATAAACTTTTAAAGTGTCATAGGGTGCTTTAGCAATGTTGGATTTCTGCGCTTGTACAGTGCTTACAACAAATAGCAGTATCAAAAGTGAATACAGCGTGGATGGTTTCATGTGGGCATTTTATGAACTCTGCCCAATATAGTGGTTTTATTTGCGGCATTTCATGACCGAAGTCAACCATCTGAGCTTTCGGGTTTATTCAACAATTTTTATAAATTTGGCAAAAAGCGAAAAAAATGAAAAGAATATTATTGAATATCTTTTTAATTACCTCACTCTCCACCCCTGCAGCATGGTCTCAATGTGCGGAAACACCTGTTGAAAGGGTGTTATTGATGGGCGATAGTTGGGCTGCAATGATGGGAACCGACAATTCCATCAATAATGCCTTCACCAAGTGGGGTCATTCCAACTATAAGTTCTATACCAATTCGGTTTTGTCGGAAAACGGAACCGAGACGGTAGATTTCATTCAGCCATCCAGATTGAATGAAATCCAAACCCAACTGCTAGCCCGACCAACCATCGATTTTGTCCATATAAGTTTAGGCGGCAACGATGTTTTGGGTCAATGGAACAAAAACTGGTCGTTGGCCAAAACGGATTCACTATTGGATTCGGTAAGTGCTAGATTGGTTTTTATAATGGACTTCATAAAAAGTGTTAGGCCTGGAATTCGTATTCTGTGGAGCGGTTATGCCTATCCCAATTTTGGAGAAATCATTGGTGACCAAGCACCCTTCCAAAGCTCACATCCCTTTTATGGTACCTGGAACGGTATGGGTCAACCGAACTTTACACAGATTAATGGCGTTTTGAATTATTACAGCACGGAGATGGCTGCTATTGCTGACAATGACCCCCAAATTGATTTTGTGAATGCCACCGGATTAATCCAATATGCGTTCGGTCAAGCAACACCTTTAACCGTGCCACCCAACGCTACATATCCAGCCTTTACAGCCCCGCTTCCTTTAGGATACCCCGATTATCCATCGCCCAAAAACGCCATGCGTAACTATGTTATTTTCAAGGATTGTTTCCATCTTTCACCCGCTTCATTCGAACAGTTTGTAGGTTATCATACCCGTAAGTTCTATCAAAAGGCCTTGATGGATGATCAATTTTTGATTGCTGCAGGTGGTTCATCTGATGGCTCGGTTTCTGCCCAAGGTTTGGTTTCTTCCTCGTTGATGGTGGGTAACAGCAGTGGCGACGATTATGCATCGGTCCTCACTTTTAACACAACCTCAATGCCCGACACAGGTGTTTCTGCTGCCTCCATTTTCCTGCGTCGCGAATCCTTATCCGGAACCAACCCGATCGGGTCCAGTATGGTGCTCAAGGTTGCCAGTGGCAACTTCGGCGCTTCCGCCAATGTGGAGCCTGCCGATTTCCAAGCTCCCGGAGACGCCAATGGAAATCCTTGTCAATTTGGCACGTCCAACGCGGACGGAGGATGGATTCGACTCGAAGTACCAAACGCATTGTTGCCATATATTACTCACACATCCAATACCCAATTCATGTTGTCTGCTCCTGGCGCAAGCGGTATGGTGACTTTCACCGGGTCTGCTGATCCCGATTTTGCGCCTGTGTTAAACCTCACCTATGGTCCACAAACTACGTCGCTTCCCGACGTATCAACATTTGATTTGGAGAAATTGCTCGTGGTTTACCCGAATCCAACCAACGGCATGCTTTTCATCAGCAATCGAACCGGCAAGGAGATTTCCCAGATAGAAATCCTAGATATGCCTGGCAAGTTGGTTTATGCTGCCAAATCCTCTATGGAGTCGCTGGATTTGTCGAACCTGACACCTGGCAGCTATTTGGTAAGGCTTACAACTGAAAGCGGCCAAATAATTGTAAAGCGGATTGTGAAGCGCTGATCAACTCAAAAAACAAAATAATACGGGGAGCTACGATTTTGTAGCTCCCTTTTCTTTTATGCAAGAGGGCTTTTCACGACCTTTGCACCCCTGAATGAGAAAAATCATGTTATCTGGTTCCAACCTCTCCCTGCGATACGGCAAAAGAGTCTTGTTCGAAGATGTGAACATTCGCTTTGCGCCTGGCAATTGTTATGGCATCATCGGTGCCAACGGTGCCGGCAAATCCACATTTTTGAAAATATTGGCAGGTACCATCGATCCTACCACTGGACAGGTATCAATGACTCCAGGAGAGCGGATGAGTGTGCTCAGCCAAGACCACTTCGCATTCGATGATTTTCCTGTCATGCAAACCGTTTTGATGGGTAACAAGCGTTTGTGGGAGGTAATGTGTGAAAAGGATGCCATTTATGCCAAGTCTGATTTCTCGGATGCCGATGGCGACCGAGCCGCAGAATTGGAATCCAAGTTTGCGGAAATGGATGGATGGAACGCCGAAAGCAATGCTGCGGAATTGTTAAGCGGCTTGCATGTGGCAGAAGACAAGCACCAGCTGCTGATGAAGGAATTGAACGGAAAGGAAAAAGTAAAAGTTTTGCTTGCGCAAGCTTTGTTCGGCAATCCCGACATTCTTTTATTGGATGAGCCTACGAATGATTTGGATGTGGAAACGGTAACGTGGCTGGAAGATTATCTGGCGGATTTCCAAAACACCGTGATTGTTGTTTCGCATGATCGACATTTTTTGGATGCAGTATGCACGCACGTGGCTGATATCGACTTCGGGAAAATCAACATCTACACGGGTAATTACTCGTTTTGGTATGAGTCGAGTCAATTGGCATTGCGCCAGCGTTCAGATCAGAATAAGAAGATCGAAGACAAGCGCAAGGAGCTTCAGGAATTCATTGAAAGGTTCAGCGCCAATGCCTCCAAATCACGCCAGGCAACCAGCAGGAAAAAGCTTTTGGAAAAACTGGTTGTTGATGAGATACAGCCCTCCAACCGGAAATATCCAGGAATCATTTTCACGGCAGAACGTGATTGTGGCGATCAGATATTGGCTGCCGAGGGATTGCGAGTGGATGGTGTCGACGGAAAACCGTTGTTTTCAAATGTTGAATTCAATCTTGTGAAAGGCGATAAGGTCGCTTTTCTTTCGAGGAACCAAATGGCTGTAACGGCGCTTTTCGAGGTGTTGACCGGAGGAGCCTCGCCATCTGCAGGCGAATTCAAATGGGGGAGCACAATCACCTATTCTTACCTGCCTAACGACAACAGCTCTTTTTTCAAAAGCCAGGATAATCTGATTGATTGGCTGCGCCAGTTTTCTGCCGACAAAAATGAAACTTACGTCCGAGGCTTCCTGGGTAAAATGCTTTTTTCAGGAGAGGAAACCTTCAAAAAGTCTTCTGTTCTTTCGGGAGGGGAGAAGGTGAGGTGCATGGTCTCGCGGATGATGCTTACCAACGCCAATTGTCTGATTTTAGATGAGCCAACCAATCACCTCGATCTGGAGTCAATCACAGCTTTCAACGATGCATTGATTTCGTGGCGGCATGTGACATTGTTTACCTCGCATGACCACAGATTGACACAAACGGTTGCCAATCGAATCATTGAAATAGGTCCGAATGGGGTAATTGATAAGCGTATGACTTACGATGAATACATTTCGGATGAGCGAGTAAAGGAACAGCGCTCAGGCCTGTACTAATCGCAAGATCAAATTACTTTTTAAGAGGCGAACCTACCGGGATGGCACAGTCGTGGCCAGGCTCTCCGTGAGGAGGGTTCATGCCAGGTGCTGTCGCTGTTTTAGCTGCTGGCGCTGGCGCCGGTGCCGGTGCAGTACTTGGGTTAGTGGAAATTGTAACTGGCTGGTTCGGTGCTGGAGTGATTGCCGGAGAAGGGTTGGCGGTTGAAATGCTAGCAGTACCAGGCATGTTGGCAGTGCTTCCAGCTGATGTAAGCGGTTTGCCAACTTCGATTTCGCAACGATGACCGGGCTCACCATGTGGAGGATTCAATTTCACATCACCAGAAGTAGCGTTGACCGGATTAACGGCAGCGGAATCAGGAAGGGAAACAGTCACTTGGTCGGTGGCTTGCTCGTTTATTGCAGGAATGGAATCTGTTGCAGGAGCATTTTTGTCGCCCTCAGATGAACAGGCTATGAAAAGAAGTGAAGAGCATGCAAGGATGGCGAACTTTTTCATTAAAGTGGTTTGTTAGAGTTAAAATCAATTATGCTATTGTATCATTATGGGTTTTGAAATACATCTCAACTACTTTTCCGTTGTCTGAGAAAATAACTTGGTCGGCAAGGTGTTTCATCAGGAACACTCCGCGTCCGGAAGGTTTCTCGATATTTTCCGGTGCCGTTGGATCGGGTAGGTTGTAATAGTCAAAACCGGTACCTTCATCGGCAATCGAAAACATGATACGGTCACCATCAACCTCGTAGTGAACTTTCACTTTCTTATTGGTATCGCATTTGTTTCCATGCATGATGGCATTATTGACGGCTTCCGTAACGGCCACCAGGATATTGCCATACGAATCCTCATGGATTTCGAATTCGCTTTTCATATCGTCAATTACCTTTTCGATGATATTGATGCTGTGGGGTTCGGAAATAATCTCCAAGGTGTTGGAAAACTTGGTTGGGGTTGACATACCGGTTCAGGGTTGATTTTCTAGGGTTTGAAAATAGTAATTTACTAGGTTTTTATAAAACGGACTTAAATCCGGAGGGATGGTTTTCAATAGCTCAATCTCCTTCATTTTCAAACGTTTGTATTCTTCAAACTGGCTTGTGTTCCGGTTGGGCATATCGCGGCCCTCAGTGGAACGTCTTTTTTCGTCTTGTTCACGCTCCCGTTCTGCTTTTTCACTTTCCAAAAGCCTGGTTAAAATATCTTCTTGGCGTTTGATGGTTTCCTGGTTTATCCTGCGGTTGACCAGGTCCTTTTCGGTTTGTTCCATTTCCTTGGCTAACTTGTCGAGGTTGCCTAAGGAGCCGTTGCCGTCCTTGTTTTCTTGGTTACTTAATTGCTGCAGTTCATTGCGGATGGCCTCTTGTTGTGCCGCCATGCGGGCGAGCTCTTCACTCATGCTCCCTTGTTCTCCTGGTTTACCTTTTTGACCTTCTTTCTTACCATCCATCTTTTTTTGAAGGGCTTTCATCTGCTCATTCAGTTGCTGCTGCATTTGCCGCAGTTTCTGTGCGGATGGCGACGGCTTGCCTTTACCGGGTTTTTTGCAGCTCCCTTGCATCTGTTGTTGTGATTGCATTTGTTGCTGCATCTGGTTGAAAGCTTCAGTCAGAATCAAAGCAATATTATTCACGGATGTCATCACGTACTGCTGATCGGCACGTGCCTGAGGAACGAAACGGTCTTGCAGGTTGAGAATTGTTTTGCCAAGGTTGTAATTGATGGCAGCAATCTCGGTATTGACTATGTTCTGAATCTGGACCACACGTTTGCTGAGGGCGAATAGCGAATCCTCCAAAACCTTTGCATCATCTTTGAGCTCACGCTGGCGCTGTGCAAGTTTTGTATAGCGAGGATTGTTGACATCAATGCCTTTGAGCTCCTGCATCAGCGATTCCTGGTCAAGTGAGAAACGGATCAGGTTTTCCAATAGCATCCTAAGCGACTTCATATCCTCTTCGGATTGTTCCTGTTGCTGTTGATCCTGCTGCTGCTTCATTTTTTGAGCGAGCTTGTCCATTTTATCAGCTGCCTGCTTCTGTGATTGGGATGCTTTTTTCTGGTCTTTTTTATCGCCACCCAGCTCTTGCTCGCTTTGCTCCATATCCTTGTCGATGTCGTCCATCTCCTGGGAATTGTCGCTCATTTCGTTGGGGAATTCCAGCTCCTTGTTTTTCTCCTGAAGCTCCTTGCTTTCTTTTTTCAAGTCGTCGAACTTCTTGTTCAGTTCTTGTTGTTGCTCCTTCAACTGGGGGTCGGCTCCTTTGCTTTGCTCGGTTTTTTCGGCTAGGTTACGTTGCTCTTTTTCGAGTTGCTCAAGCTTTTCGATGTTTTCTTGGATTTTCTTTTCGACTTCCAATTGTTTGAAAAGCTCCAGTGTTCTGTCCAATTGCTTCTCAAGGTCCTTGCTATCGAGCTTCATCTGTTCCAACTTTTCCTTGAGTTGGTCTTTGTCTAGTTCCGACATCAGTTTTTCCAACTCTTGCAAGAGTTTTTTCATCTCATCACTCATCAGCTTATCAAAAAGCTCCTCAAGCTGTTGCTTCTTTTCACGCAGTTGTTCGTTGTCTTTTTTGAATTCGTTTTCGCGACTGTTGTTCTTCTCATTCTGCTTTCGGATGTCTTCTACCTGTTTTTGAAGCTCCTTTTGGCGCTTAAGCAGGTCTTCGATTTTTTTGCGATCGTCGAAATTGAGATTTTTTTTCTCAACCATGTCCCTTGCCGCCTTGTTTAGGTCTTTTTGCAGGTCACGGGTTTGATTGATGCTTTTTTCCAGGTCTGATTTCAACTTATCAGAGTTCTGTTCCGCTTCTTTTTCCAACTCTTCTACTGAAGGCGCTTTGTAGATGGAAGGTTGCGTACGGGCTGATTTAGGGCCGTTTACTCCGTCGTTATCCCATACTTCAAAATAATATTCCAACTCTTCCCCGGGCATGATTGAAAGTGGCTGCATATCCCATGCATGGAAGAACACATCTTGTTGGGCGCTGCGATTTACTTGTAGTAATTGTTGACCTTCTTTTTTGTCACGCGGGGATTCGTCTGCGGATTTCAAAAAACGGTAATGGAAAACAAGTTTTGTAAACCCGTAGTCATCTCGAATATCTCCTTTGAAATAAACCAGTGTACCACTGGAGGAATCCTGTTGCTCCTCAATTCGAATGGTCGGATTCAAATCCGGAACCACATTCACCGAATAGCTCATGGGTTCTTGTGCAACCATTAGGCGGTTGGATGGCAAAACCGCATAACGGTCTGTACGCATGAAGGCTTTCGAATGCTTGAAAACAGATCCATCGGATTTCATATCAATGGAAGTATCAGCAAAGCTGATTTGCATTCTTTCGGTATTCCTAGAGCGGAATTCCCAACTAACTCGGGTGCCGGCGGGTAATGTCAGGTCTCCGGAATTGGATAGCCTCTCATCGGCTTTACCCGTGTACGCAGGATAATCAAGTGAAATGCTGAAATCGAGAATGGTAGGGTTCGGTAGTACGGATAACTCATAACCTTTTGAATAATACCCGTCAGCCAACAAACGAAACTCAGTGTTCTTTTTTGGATTTTTGAAAACATGGCTGAAGCCGCTTTTGCCGTTTCCGTCTAGGCGGTATTGTTTTCCATCGGCTTCGATGAACATCTCTCCAGGAAGTACTTTCCCATCGGTTTCCACATCAAGTGTGAAATCCTGTCCTTCCACGGTTTCCAAGCTATCGTTTTTAATGATGAACTGGAAAGGGGCAGGGGTTTCGAAATGTGTATTATGGTTAACCAATCGTTTGCTGCCATCAACCAGCAGGCTTGGCGCGGCAAATAGTATTACAACGGTTGCGGTAAAGGGAATTAAAGCAAAACGGAAATAGCGCTTGTTGCGTGAAAAATCCACCGCTTGTGTGAAGGGCACCGGCTGAAGGTCAGCGGTTCTTTGTTCGATGCTTGCGATTAATAGCGCACTGAACTTCGAATTATCATCGGCTTGGGCCTTCAATTGGAGTGTGTTGAGCAGTTTGTCGCTCACGTTCGGGAAATGTTTGCCGATAATTTGTGCGGCTTGCTCATGGGAAATGGTATTGCCCAGTTTGAACAATTTCGAAACCGGTATCAGAACCAGCTTCCAAAGAGAAAAGGAGGCTGCCACCATGAAAGTCCAGAACAATGATGTGCGGACCAAAGAATCAAAGTGTCCAAAATATTCAACCCCCGAAAAGACCAGCCATCCCGCCGTAAGAGCGGTAAAAGTGATTGCCACCCCCCTGATCAGTTGGTTTTTGTAATACTTCCGAATGAAAGCATCAAGCTTGGAAAGGAGTGACTCGTAATGGCCCATTGGGATGTAAAAGACAATTTACGAAGATAATAACGGAAAAACACTTATTTGGTTGTGTTTTCAGCAATAAATACAGAAGCTAATTGTCAGTTGGGCATGGCTTTCAATCCATTGGATAAACGCAGGCAAACCTCCTCGCTACCAAGCAGCTCCAACATGCCGATAAGGTCGACTCCCCCGCTTTGACCGCTCACCAGCACTCGAAGCATCTGCATGATTTCGCCGGTTTTGATTCCATGTGAGGCTGCACATGCTTTGATTGTGGCATCAATGGGCTCCTTTAGAAACGGCTTACAATCTGATAAGTGAAGGTTTAGGTCATTGAAAAACGGAAGTAAGCCATGTTTCCATTTTTTTGCTACAACAGCTTCTTCGTAGGAATTTGGTGCCTTGAAAAGATAGGATCCAACAGTTGGCATTTCGTGTTCGAATTGAACACGCTCACGAAGTAGCTCAGCAGCCTTTTCCAAGTAGGAGTTATTTAGCCTGTGATCAGTATCCTGCAATTCGAAGGATGTTGCAACCAAAATGGATATCCGTTGTGCGATTTCATTCGCTGGTTTTTTTCGAAGGTATTGCTCGTTGAACCAACGTGTTTTTTCAGGATCGAAACGTGCTCCAGCTTTATGGACATGGTCCATTGTAAAAGCATGAATCAACTCTTCCATGGAAAACAACTCCTGCTCGGTGCCAGGGTTCCATCCTAAAAAGGCCAGCATGTTCACAAAGGCATCTGGATAGTAGCCTTTTTCTCTGTAGCCTGACGAAACTTCGCCAGTTGATGGGTCGGTCCACTCCAATGGGAAAACAGGAAATCCCAACCTGTCGCCATCTCGTTTACTGAGTTTTCCGTTTCCTTCGGGTTTCAGCAGTAATGGTAAGTGGGCATATTGGGGCATGCGGTCTTCCCAACCTAGGTACTGGTATATCATGACATGTGCAGGGGCCGATGGAAGCCATTCCTCGCCACGGATGGCATGTGTTATCTCCATGAGTACGTCATCCACAATGTGGGCCAGGTGATAAGTGGGCATGCCATCGGATTTAAGCAAAACCTTGTCATCAACAATGTCAGAATTGAAGGAAACCTCACCTCTGATCATGTCATTGAGCACGATGGTCTGACTTGGTTCAACTTTTAACCGCACCACGTATGGAGTTCCTGCATTCAAACGTGATTGGGTTTCTTCAGATCCAAGCGAAATGGAATTCGACATGGAATTCCGGACAGCAAAATTGTATGTCGGTGCTGGGTTTCCTTCCACCGCCAAGCGCTTACGCATAGACTCAAGTTCCTCTGCCGTGTCGAAAGCATAGTATGCGTGACCGTTTCGTATTAATTGTTCCGCATAGTCGCGATAAATCCCAAGCTCTTTCCTTTCTGATTGTCGGTAAGGCGCAAAAGGTCCGCCTACAGAAACCCCTTCATCAATAATGATTCCGCACCAATTGAGTGCTTTGATGATGTATTGCTCGGCACCTTCAACATACCTGGTTTGGTCGGTATCCTCGATACGAAGCAGAAAGTCGCCACCGTTTTTCTTGGCGAACAGGTAATTGTACAAGGCGGTGCGTACGCCACCCATATGCAAAGGTCCAGTGGGACTGGGAGCAAACCGTGTTCTAACTTGTTTTTTTGTCATAGGTTGCAAAATTACTTTATTGGGTGATAATAGGCTCGAAGCTGGATTTTTTCACCAAGAATGTATGGGTATTCGCTGAAATAAAGAGGGTATTAACCAAAAGTTACTTGACACATATTGTCATAATTATAGTTTCGCGTTCCTGATGATTGCCGAGAGTATAATATTCGACAAGTTTTTCCTTACCGTGGCATTCGATGCTGACGAGCGGTTGTTGCGTCTCAAATGGAAGGGTTACGCTTCCGCGGATGAATTCCGTGAAGGTCTCAGGTTTCTTTTATCCTATTTGCGTGAAAACCAAGTTGAACGGTGTGTAAGCGACTTGAAATTCATGTCTACGATTTTGCCTCAAGATGAGGAGTGGGCGTCTCGTTGCTGGTATCCTCGGTTGGTCAATTCTGCCCTTAAAAAGCATGCAATTGTTTCTTCTTTGGACTTTTTAAATAACATCGCCATTAGGCGAATCGTAGGCAAACCAATAGGATTCGAGACACAATTTTTTGTGAATGAGGGAGAGGCGATAGATTGGGTTAGGAGGTAACGTTTACTCTAAGAAATCCAGGTCTCGGCCATAAGTTTCCTTGAGTAGGAGGGTGCTGGTAATCGCCAAAATCCAAACAATTATTCCGGTTACCACCAAGCTCCACCAAAGTGTCATATGGTTTTCCAGCATAGCTCTCATCGGGATCAAAACAGTCACAGATCCACGCATGAAATTGGTTACCGTTGAGGTGACCAATACCCGGTAATTTGTACCGAAATGCTCTGCAGTGGTGGTTACAAAAACAGATAAATACCCGCATCCCAAACCCATGATGAAGCACGTGGCATAGCTTGTTTCGCCTGAGGCAAATCCATGGAAGAAAGCTGCTGTTCCTACCAAAGCAATGGCCATAAAGGCCAAAATGGTTTTTTTTCGTGTTTTGGTTAACTGGCTGATGATTCCACTGCTAAGGTCGCCTGCTGTAATACCCAATTGAAATAAGGTAAATGCGGTGGTGAGTTTCCAAACGGAGATATTTCCTGATTTGGCCAATTCCGGAGATAATGTGATGAGGAGTCCGACACTGTACCAAATCGGTACGCCCATAAGGATACATGCAAAGTATCGTGCAGCCCGTCGAGGCGATGAAAGTAGTTTCATGAAGGATCCACGGCTTGTGCTGGATTGTTGGATTGCTTTTTGAAACATGTGCGATTCCAATGATTTTACTCTCAACAGAAGCAACAGCAGTCCCGCAATTCCGGCTATCAAGAACGCATGTCGCCAATAAATCAAATCGCCAACAAGGCCTGCGCTAACAGCACCAAGTGCGCCCATTGTAGCCACTAGTATTGTTCCAAGGCCTCTTTTTTCAACGGTCATGGTTTCACTTACAAGTGTGATCCCGGCGCCTAATTCACCTGCCAGACCAACACCAGCTAAAAACCGGATGAGGGCGTAGGTGGTAGTGTCTTCAACGAATGCGTTGGCAATGTTTGCAGTTGAGTACAATAAAATAGATCCAAACAAAACGGCTACGCGTCCTTTTTTATCTCCTATGATTCCAGTCAATATACCGCCTACCATCATGCCGGCCATCTGTATGGATAGCAGCCACTCACCTTCTTTGAGTACTTGATCACCTTTCAATCCCAATTCCGTGAGGCTTGGAATCCTGTAGATGCTGAAAAGGAAAAGATCAAAAGCGTCAACAAAAAAGCCTAACCCGGCCGCTATGACGGCAATGTTAAAGGGTGTGCTATAGAGTTTCGGCGTATTCATTGCCGAAAATTATAAAATCCAGCTAATCTGTGATTATTTCTTTTCAGGTTCGAAATCCAAAACGATGGAGTTCATGCAAAATCGTTTGTACGTGGGCGCTGGACCATCATCAAAAATATGGCCGAGGTGACCATCACATCTCCCACAGGTCACTTCAATCCTTCGCATACCGTAAGTGTTATCTGGCAGGTATTTTACTGCGCTAGGGCGAATCGATTCAAAGAAACTGGGCCAGCCACAGGAACTGCTGAATTTGGTGTCTGACTTGAAAAGTGCATTGCCGCAGGCGGCACAATAGTAGGTTCCCAAACCTTCGTAGTCCCAGTATTTTCCTGTAAAGGCGCGTTCGGTTCCTTTTTCACGGGCAATGTAATATACCTCGGGCGCGAGCACCTTTTTCCATTCCGCATCAGTGATGTTCAGGTGGCTTGTGTCGGTTCGCGAGTAATATGGGTTGGTATTGGTTTGGTTTTGGTCGGTCATTTTTAGTTTGTCGTTTGATTTTTGATTTTCAGATCCGCACGATACCAGGCCCAAAAGGGAACAGATGGTAATTACGATCAATCTTTGCATTGGGTATTGCATGATTACAAAACACGAAGTGCAGGCAATTGTTTTCAGGCACTAGACAGTTCTTCCGAAGACACCTAGAGGCAGTTTGGGACCGGAACTGGATTGCAGGAAAATCTCACCTGTCTCGAAGCTGCCTTTCAGACATGTGGAATTCAAGAGGTTTTCGATAATGATGGAGGAGAATCCAAGTGAGTAAGTGTTCATCAATAAAAAGCGGTCATCAGGTTCCAATAATTCCGTTACAAGATTGGTGAGCTCGGCTATCATATCTTCCAGCTTCCACTTCTCTCCGTTAGCACCATGGCCATATGCAGGAGGGTCGAGAATGATGCCATTGTATTTTTTTCCGCGCTTGTGTTCCCTTCGCACAAAAGTCATGGCATCTTCAATTACCCATCGGATATTGTCGAGTCCGCTGAGCTCCATGTTTTCACGTGCCCAGGTCACAACCTGTCTGACAGAATCAAGATGGGTTACATCAGCACCTGCCGCTTTGGCTGCCAAAGAGGAGGCCCCTGTATAAGCAAACAAGTTCAAAACTTTTGGAGAAGGTGATTTCAGGCGTCTGGTTTGTTTAAAGATGTAGTCCCAGTTAACGGCTTGTTCCGGAAAAATTCCGACATGTTTAAAAGAAGTTAGCGCTAAACGGAATTTCAACTCAATTCCCTTTTCGATTTCAAACCCCATGTGCCACCGGTCGGGCATTTCTTGCAGTTTTTGCCAAACGCCGGAGGAACCTGATTTAGGAACAAATCGAACATGTGCTGTTTTATTCCATTCTTTTG
Source organism: Bacteroidota bacterium (assembly GCA_046340555.1). GTDB lineage: Bacteria > Bacteroidota > Bacteroidia > AKYH767-A > OLB10 > JALRAP01. Next base: position 10,702 of record JBKDSL010000106.1, on the reverse strand, counting down.
GAGAAACGGCTTTCGGCCAAACGGCTTGTGGCTCAGGGCGGATGGTTATGTAATTTCCAAAGCGTTCCAGCTTTTCAAAATCGCCACAATCCAATAGCTCGTAGTCGGGGAAATTCCCAGGGTTTAGTAATAGCATGTCACAAATGTAACCCATTGTATTCTCCCTCCAAAATTCGGATCCCTATTGATTAACTTTGCGGACTCTAATTTTACATGTGATAAAACAACAAACTAATTTAATTATGCAAAACGAAAGATTTCTTGCTGTAACATTTTCATTGGTGATGGTTTTTTCAGTTGGCTGTGTTTCATCCAAGAAATATAAAAGCCAATTGTCGCGTAATCAGGAATTAAAAATCGAGAACGACAAACTCAGCTACCAGCTAAGCGCTTGTTTGTCCGAGAAGGAAAAGCAGGCTGGACGTATCAGTAGTATGGAGGCTGAAATGAATTCACTGCGCTCCAACAGTACCACCATGTTGGATCAGCTGAAAGACCTATCAGTTGTTTCTGCCGCACAATCCGAGAGTATTCGAAAGTCGTTGGAAAACATTTCATCCAAGGATGCTTATATCAAGGATCTTCAAACGGCCATGGCTCGCAAGGATTCATTGAACATGAATTTAGCTTTGAATTTGAAGGGCGTATTGAAAGATGTCAACGACGAGGATGTAAACATCAATATTGAAGGAAGTGCGGTATTCATTTCCATTTCAGACAAGATGTTGTTTAAGTCAGGAAGTTATGAGATTACAGCTCGTGCTTCTGAAGTTTTAGGCAAGGTTGCAGCAGTTATCAAGGCGCAGCCAGATGTGCAATTCATGGTTGAAGGTCACACCGACAGCAAACCGATAACAAACGACAAAGTTCGAGACAATTGGGATCTCAGTGTTTTACGTTCTAGCTCCATTGTGCGCGAATTACAAAAATCTTTTGGTGTTGATCCTGCCCGCATGATTGCCGCCGGTCGCAGCGAATATGTTCCAGTTGCCGGAAATGAAACGGATGAGGGAAGATCGAAAAATCGTAGGACTAGGATTGTGATTCTACCACAATTGGATCAGTTTTTCAAGCTATTGGAACCCAAGAACTGATAATTGAATTATAATCGAAGTATAATTAAAAGGTCTGCATACGCGGGCCTTTTAATTTTTACTGCACAACTAGTTTTTGTGCCTTCCCCGCATCATCGACAACAAAATAAACGCCATCAGGAAGGGTCTTGCAATCCACTCGGCATGTCACGATGTTTTCGTTAGGTATGTTAATCAAAGTCCGGCCAAGCATGTCCACAAGCCGATACCCGGTCGGTGTACTGCTTGATGTGATAAAGAACTCCTGGTTTGCCGGATTTGGGAAAATGGTGAATCCAGGCTTGGAATCAATATCAAATGAAACCTTGACAGTAGCCGACAGCTGTTCGGTTCCATCAAGGTCAGTTTCGCGCAACCGATAGTAGGATATTCCTTTAAGAGGTTTCATATCCAATTCAGAATACTCACGGTTTGTTGTAGAGATACCTGCGGCATCCACATCCAATATTTTTTCAAATGGTGAAAAGCCATCGGTTCTTTCAATTGAGAATTTCCAGGAGTTTGTTTCGGTAGCAGTGATCCATAGAAGCGAAACGGTTCCATCGCTTCTTGGAAAAGCATCAAAAGAAAGAAGCTCCACTGGTAAAGGAGATACGGTGTTTGAAAGCGTCCAAGTGAAACCAATTTGAGTTGCAGGCACATTCACAAAATAGTTTCCTGCAGTTTGACCTGCGATATATGGTTCCCACCTTTCATTCACATCATCGTACCGCTGGGCTCTCAAAGAAGTGGGTACGTTATATGGAGCGATTGGCTGATCCAATGTGGAATTATAGGAAAACCTCATATCTCCATTCAATGGTGTGCTGGTTGAAACATGCCAGAATCTGTTTACGGTGGCATCTCTGTTGTCAGGGAGCAAGCCAATAATACTATTCAGGTTCGCAACACTTACAGGCGTTGTGGGCCAAGGCAAATTGGTAGTAGCTGTGGCGTAAGAATTTACAGTAACATAGCCAGGGGCTCCAGTCAAATTCGAAATCGTAAATGGGAGGTATTGGTTTGATGACAGCGATGTTGCTGAATAAGCACAAATAGGGAATAAATAGGATCCTTGTGCTGGATTCACCGCCCTTGTAAACTTGGTCCTGTAAATAGTATCCTCTAAACAGATTGCCCCACCTGCTCTTGTTACTGAGCCATTGAAATAATTTCCAACTAAAAGTTCTTTCTTGATAGATCTGAAATCAAAAATACCGTTGGTTAATATCAAGACAGGAATGCTTCCGCGTTCGTTATTTGGATCAACCTCGATGTTATCATATGGTACTGTCCGGGTAGCAGATTTGTTGATTTCAAGTGCTGAAAACACTTCCTTGTCCCCATTTGCACCGGTAACCTGAATGGTTTGTGTTGTTGTGCCGTTGAACAGGATTTTGCCACCTCGTTCATCAAAAAATGTTTCATCTCGTTGGTTGATCCAATTTCCGGTTAGGGACATGCTGCCGCCCTGAGTGGAGGAGGTTGACATATCCAAGAAACCACTTGGCTGCAAAGTGAAACTTCCGTTGATGTTGATGGAACTAGTAGGGTTTTCTACTTTGAGGGTATCATTCAAATTCAGGCTGGCGCAAACAGCGGTATTGCCAGCCAGCACTTCACAGTAGTTTACAGATGTGTCAGGTATACTTACTGTAGTGGTGGTTACAGGCAAACTTTTGTTCAGCCAATTGCATGGGTTGTGCCAATCGGTATTGAATCCGCCAGTCCATACTCCGGGCGTGGCGCTGAAGGCGGGAGATGTACTTGATGCGGTAAGGCTAATGTCATCCACATAAAAAAACTCATCCGAACGATCCATTACCCCTCTGATTCGGAAGGCTACGGTTGCAGCACCGGGGGTTACGTTGTAAACAAAAGGATTTGGAGCTACTTGAAGTCCGCCTCCAGATGCCATGGTGTAATTCCATGAATTATTGTTTTGTCCTCGAAGAGTTGCAATGGTAACCCACCCCGAATTATTTTCATTCACCTCGAAGTACAGGTAATCGGAGTCGTCATAACCATGGCCGCATCCAGGACCGGTAACGGTTGAGGATGAAGAGGCGTGATAGGCTTTTATTTGAACACTGCTCAATCCACTGATGCAAACGGAATTCAACTCAAGTGTTTTCCCATGCATGCTGCAGCCCTCCGCCGTGGGCGTGCTGATATTGGTGGATGCTATGGTTTGCGCATTGTTGATGGTGTAAGTACCCGTCAAACCTGTGCCCGTTCCAAATGCGGTGATGATTGTTCCGGGAATGATTCCGGCACATTGGAGGGGTGCATTTACAGCAAGGGTTCCGCTGATAACGGCCGTTACGGTTAGGGTTGTTCCGGAGATGGACCCAGTTACCGTTGCGGAATTACTAAAAAAACAGTTTTTGCCAGTAGTGCAATTGAGTTGGTAGTTGCCACCACCCACACGAATCGACTTGGTGCCAGTTCTGATCTGATCGTAGGTTTGGGGTCCTGGGAGAAAAGTAGCAGGCCCTCCTGCGCTAGAGATGGGGACGAAACTCCAATTGTCGGCAGCAAGACCCTCTCCACCTTGAAAGGCAATGGTCACCTGTGAGGATGCGGTCCACGGGAGTAGCAGAAATCCGAATACAAAAAACCAAACTCTAAACCGCATCTATTAAGCCTGATTTTCAGGGATGTGCAAAGTTAATATAATCAATAGCCGGTTACAAATGAAAGTTCCGTTAAATACTTGTAAAATTTCAGTTCGACTTTAAGCTAATAAGCTGTATATCAATAAAAAAAGGGTTTGATAACTGTCAAACCCTTTTTTAATGAATGTAGTTAAGAATTAAAGCGAGCCCACAAGTTTCAATTTCATGGTAAACTCGTCGTAGATGGCCTTGTCACCAATGTCAGCAAAAAAGGATTTGGAGCCATAACGGATATCGAACTTTGAACGGTCGATTACCACATCGGCGGTGGCCATCATATTTGAACCGCTGAAGGTGACCGAGGCAGGGAAGGTGATGTCTTTGGTGATTCCTTTGATGGTCATTTTACCGGCCACATTAAAGTTTGGTGAACCGGCCTTTGCACCACTAATCGGCGTCATATTGGAAATTTCGAATGTAGCGGTTGGGTGACTTTTCACAGAGAAAAAATCATCTGATTTCAGGTGACCTTCCATTTTGGCTTTGGAACCGCCTTCCAAATCAGTACAAACGATTGAATTCATGTCGATGACAAATTTGCCACCGAATTTGCCATGGTTATTCGCGATTTCTCCAGAGATGAGTTTAATGGTTCCATTGTGTTTGCCAGTTACCTTTTCGGCGTACCATTCAACGGAACTTTTGGATGAATCAACTTTGAAAACGTCAACATGTTTCCACGATATGATTCCTAAGCAAAGTGGTACAATAGAAAATAAAATGAGGGATTTTTTCATTGGTTTCTTTTGATTTAAATTTTGATTTTATTTTTGCGTAACAATTCTAAGCTTCGTAAGTTTACAAGTCTAATCAATTTTCAAGGATTTGAGCAAATACTGTTCCATTTTTTTCACAAATATCAAATTGTTGGTATTGATTTCCATGATCATATGTTCCTGCGGAATGCTTTCGTGCAAAAAAGATGCTAATTCCAGCGGTATGGCTAACCTGGAAATTAGGTTAACCGATGCGCCCGCCAATTACGATGAGATAAACGTGGAAATCATCGGAGTTGAGATTAAAGGGTCGGCAGCTGGAACACTTTTTATGGATGTCGTTCCTGGCATATACAATCTATTGGATTTGACAGGTGGGATTGATACTCTGATTGCCACAGCTGGCATTCCCGCTGGAAAACTACAGCAGATCCGTCTCATGCTCGGTCAAAACAACTCCATAGTTGTGGATGGCATTAGCTATCCACTTCAAACCCCAAGTGCAATGCAATCCGGATTAAAACTGCAAGTGCATAAAGAGCTTGTCGGAGGTGTTTCATATTCCATATTGTTGGATTTTGATGCAGCCCAATCAATTGTTGAACTTGGCAATGGTCAGTATTCCTTGAAACCGGTAATTCGTGTGATAGATGAAGCTATTTCGGGCTCTATTTCTGGATCTGTTCTTCCTGCCATGTCATCCATACCCGTCACCGCCACTAATGGCTCGAATGCTTATTCATCTTTCACGGATAGCACGGGATTTTTCTTGATTTCAGGAGTCCCTACCGGTAACTACATCTTGACCATTAACCCTCCGGCTCCTTTGAATTCTGATACTTTGAATGGGGTTGGAGTTGTTGCGGGTCAAATAACAAACGTTGGAGTTATCCAGCTTTGAAAAGACTATTTAGGACTCCACATCATTTTTTTGATGACGGGAACCGGTCCAGGGCAGTGCTGGGAATGGCAAGCTAAACAAGCAGAAACCATGTTGTTGTATGTTTCCACGCGATTTGACTTTCCTGATTTTGCATAATTCTTTACTGACATTACATATAAGTCTGCGAATGACCCGTAATAATCACTTTTGCTCATGCCATCCGTGATTTTTGCTGAGTGAATCTTATCGAATGCAACAGGATAAGGCTCGGGCTTAGCGTTGGTTTTGAGTCCCGCTTTAGCACGGTTGGTATAGTCTTGCATCTCGCGCATCAGCTTAGAAAGCTCACTGGAACCGTTTGGATTGTCTTGTGGTGGGGCGGTTGTGAAATCTGCATGGGCAATCACCGCTGCCAACACGATTACCATAACCAAAGAAAAAGCGGATTTCATTTTATTTCAGGGATTTATATTTAAGTTATCCATAGCAAAGTTAGAAATTGAAAGCTTGGCTTCAAAGTACTATGACCAAAAGCATGTGTTTTGGAGGGCCATTGTTTTACATTTGGCAACGATATGAGCAAAAACAGTGCCTGGAAGGAAATCTTTGATGAAGTGGGCGGCATTTCCTATTTCACCGCCAGGTTTTTCCGAGAAGGTTTGAGGCCACGATACGAATGGCAGGAGTTATTCCGACAATGTTATATCATTGGCTATAAATCCTTGCCTTTGGTAGGCATTACCGGAGCCATCATGGGTATGGTGCTAACGGTCCAATCCCGTCCAACGTTGGCGGAGTTTGGTGCTGAGTCTTGGCTTCCGTCAATGGTTGCAATTTCGGTTGTGAGGGAGATAGGACCTGTCATCACCGCTTTGATATGTGCAGGTAAGATAGGCTCCAGCATCGGTGCAGAACTAGGTTCCATGAAAGTTACGGAGCAAATCGACGCCATGGAGGTTTCAGGAACCAATCCTTTCAAATATTTGGTTGTGACACGCGTATTGGCTGCAACCTTAATGTTGCCGGTTTTGGTTGTGCTTGCAGATGCCTTGGCGCTTTATTCATCCTACATCGGGGTCAACTTGAAAGATGTGGTTAGTTTCAAGTTGTATGCGAATCAGGTTTTTGACTCTTTGGAGTATTCAGATTTGTTACCCGCCTTTGCCAAATCCTATTTTTTCGGTTTTGCAATTGGTATCGTGGGTTGTTATAAAGGCTTCAACTCCAAAAAGGGAACCGAAGGAGTTGGACATTCCGCCAATTCTGCGGTAGTGGTGGCATCATTAACCATCTTCATTATAGATCTTATAGCAGTTCAGTTCACAGACTTGCTTGGGTTAAATTAAAACTTATGGCGGAGAACGTTATTGAGATAAAGGGACTTACGAAGTCGTTTGGAGATAACCATGTATTGGATGGATTTGATCTGAATGTTACCCGCGGGCAAAATGTGGTGGTGTTGGGCAAGTCGGGTTCCGGCAAATCCGTTTTGATCAAGTGCATTGTACGATTGTTGGAGCCAGATCAGGGCAGCATTGCCGTGTTAGGGGAAAATGTGTTGGAAATGGATCATGATGAATTGGACCGAATGCGAGTACGTATAGGATTCCTGTTTCAGAACAGTGCTTTATATGACTCTATGACCGTTCGCGAGAATCTGGAGTTTCCAATGCGCCGGCATTGGTTCGATATTTCCAAGGAGGACGCAGACCAAAGGGTAAACGAGGCTTTGGAAAATGTTGGACTTCTTGAAGCCGCTGAAATGATGCCGGCTGATTTGTCTGGAGGTATGCGCAAGAGGATTGGTCTTGCACGTACACTAATCCTACGTCCCGAAATCGTGTTGTATGACGAGCCTACTACTGGTTTGGATCCCATCACCGGAAGGGAAATAGTGGAACTCATCATGGATTTGCAGCAGAAATACAACACATCTTCGGTTATCATCAGCCATGATATGCAAGTTGCCAGAATGACGGCCAATTCGGTGGTTGTGCTTGCCAACGGAAAGAATCATGCTCAAGGAACATTCGACCAACTGAAGGCATCCGCAGATTCCCAAGTCAAACAGTTTTATGAAGGCGTTTTATGAATAAAAACAAATCGGGCAATATCCGTTTAGGATTGTTTGTTGCCATTGGCACAGTAGTATTGGTAGTAGCGTTATATCTGATTGGAAGTAATCAATCCATGTTCAGCAGCACCATCAGCATATCCGCGCAGTTTTATAACGTAAACGGACTCGTTCAAGGGAACAATGTCCGGTATGCTGGCATCGACATCGGTACGGTTGACAAGGTGAAAATCGAAAACGATTCAAGTGTTACCGTTTATATGGTGATTGAAAAGAAACATAGCCAATTCATCAAGAAAAACTCCACTGCGGCAGTTGGTACGGATGGATTAATGGGAAACAAACTCGTTAACATCAATCCCGGCAGCGGTCAATCTGAGCCTGTAATGGATGGAGACATGATTGCTTCGTTGAAGCCAATTGAAACGGATGAGATGATTCGGACACTCCATGCGACCAATGAAAATCTGGAAGCCATAACTGGAGATTTGCGAAGCTTCACATCCCGAATCAACACAGATAAGGGTTTGCTGAGCCTAATCGAGGACTCCGTTGCCGTTGATAATTTCCGCATGGCATTGCAATCCATCCGGGAGGCTTCTGAAAATGCCAATCGAATCACCATCCAAATAAACAACCTTACACAGTCAATCAATCGCGGTGAAGGACTTGCTGGTACGCTGATTAAGGACAATAAGACCTCGGAAGGGCTTAAGAATACCGTAGCAAACTTGGAGCAGATCAGCGACAGCCTGGATCAAGTGGTTGCCGGGCTTAACCGGTTTGCAGCAGGAGTGAATAATCCGCAGGGCTTGATTTATGCTGTAAGCAATGATTCGGCCATGGCTGGCGAAATCAAGGATGGCGTTCACAACCTGAAGCAAAGCACCGAGTTGTTGAATGAAAACCTGAAGGCGATGCGTAAAAGCTTCCTTTTCCGAAAATACTTCAAGCAGCAGGAAAAGAAAAGCAAATGATCGGTCGGGGTGTTTTACCCATTCCGTAAATTTGCGCATATGGAAAAAGAAAAAGGTCCTAACTTCTTAGAGGAAATCATCGCTGAAGATGTCGCCGCCGGTAAGCATGGTGGCCGGGTGCTTACGCGTTTCCCACCAGAGCCCAACGGGTATCTGCATATCGGCCATTCAAAGTCTATTTGTTTGAATTTCGGACTTGCTGCTAAATTCGGTGGGATGACCAATTTGCGTTTTGATGACACCAACCCTGTTACCGAGGATACCGAATATGTGGAAAGCATAAAAGAGGATATCAAGTGGCTTGGTTTCAACTGGGCCAATGAGTACTATGCGTCTGACTATTTTGAACAGTTGTACGAATTCGCTGTCGAGCTCATTAAAAAGGATTTGGCTTATGTGGATGATAGTTCGGCTGAGGAGATTGCGGCTGCAAAAGGTTCTCCTACTACTCCAGGTAAAGACAGTCCGTTTCGTTCCAGAAGCGCAGCAGAAAACCTTGATTTGTTTTCCAGGATGCGAGGTGGTGAGTTCAAGGAGGGGGAGAAAGTTTTACGCGCCAGGATTGACATGGCTTCTCCTAACATGCATCTTCGCGATCCATTGATGTATCGTATCAAACACGCGCATCACCATCGAACTGGCGACAAGTGGTGTATTTATCCCATGTACGATTTCGCGCATGGCCAATCGGATTCCATCGAAAAAATAACCCATTCCATCTGTACACTCGAATTCGAAGTGCATAAGCCTTTGTATGAATGGTTCATCGACAAACTGGGGATTTTCCAGAGTAAACAGTACGAGTTCGCTCGTTTGAACATGACCTACACGGTCATGAGCAAGCGTAAGTTACTTCAATTGGTAAACGAGAAACATGTTGATGGCTGGGACGATCCTCGAATGCCCACCATCAGCGGTCTACGCAGACGTGGTTATACTCCTGAAAGTATACGCATGTTTGCTGAAAAAATCGGTGTTGCAAGACGAGAGAATATCATTGATGTTGGATTGTTGGAGTTCTGCATACGCGAAGACTTGAACAAAACAGCCATGCGAGGCATGGTGGTTTTGGATCCGGTGAAACTGGTAATCGAAAATTATCCCGAGGGCCAAACGGAGGTTTTGAAAGGGGAAAACAATCCGGAAGCGGAGGACAAGGGTGGATACCGTGATATTCCATTCGGTAAAGAGCTTTGGATTGAACGTGAGGATTTCCGAGAAGTGGCCGAGAAAAAGTATTTTCGATTGGCGCCAGGACTCATGGTCCGATTGAAGCATGCCTTTATCATAAAGTGCGAGTCCTTCACAAAGGATGCAACCGGTCAAGTTACTGAAATCAGATGCACCTACGTTGCTGAGAGCAAAAGCGGCAACGACACCAGTGGGATCAATGTGAAAGGTACCCTACATTGGGTCGCTATTCATGCGGCTATTCCAGTGGAGGTACGATTGTATGACCGTTTGTTCCGTGTCGAAGATCCAGCATCTGAAGAAGGCGACTTCAAGAATTATATCAATCCCGAAAGCCTTCATGTTATATCAGCTGCAATGGCTGAGCCAGCTGTTGCCTTGGCGAATGCCGGCGATAAGTTCCAATTCCTTCGCAAGGGTTACTTCTGTGCTGATAAAAACAGTGTATCTAGCAAACCCGTTTTCAACCGTACAGTCACCTTAAAGGACACATGGGCCAAGGAGGAGAAGAAAGGGGCTTGATGAGGACTACTATTTCAATTGAAGGGATTAGGTGTTATGCCTTCCATGGGTGTATGGAGGAGGAGGGGGTTATAGGAGGCGAATATCTTGTGGATGTTACTATCACCAAGGATTTGCTTTTATCCATGGAATCTGATGAATTGAAAGACACTGTTGATTACGTTATGGTTAATGATGTGGTGCGTGAACAGATGTCGATTCGTTCAAAGCTCATCGAACACGTGGGGGGAAGGATAATGAAAGCTTTGCACCAAAACATACCCGGAATAAAAACTATTGAACTGAAAATCAATAAAATGCGACCTCCCGTAAATGGTGATGTGGCATCGGCGATTTTCAAAGTTTCCTCAGATTTTTCTGATTGACAGGTAACTTTTATCGTTGGGCTCCGTTTAGCATGGCCTCAAGGGTATGGTGTCACTGAGATTCGTACCTTTGCATTCTGAATGGTCGCGTGGCCGAGTGGCTAGGCAGAGGTCTGCAAAACCTTGTACAGCAGTTCGAATCTGCTCGCGACCTCCAAAGGGACAACACCTAGTTGTCCCTTTTTTATTTTTATTGCAAAACCTTGTTCCGCCGCGGCGGATA
>JBKDSL010000105.1:0-8139 GCA_046340555.1 Bacteroidota bacterium | reverse complement strand
TTCACGTTAACGATGTAAGTGTTGTTCACAGGCGAAGTGCCGGTGTTGGTTCCAGTTGCATTGGTAACGGCGCTGTTGGCATTCGACAAACCGGTTGCAGGCGACCATGTGTATGTGTAACCTGTGGTGCCGGGAGTACCGATGGAGATGGACTGGCCCGAGCAGATGAACACATCAGGACCTGCATTGGCAGTGGGCTGCGGAGCCGAAGTCACCACCACGGTGTCGGAGGTAACACAACCATTGAGCGTGGTGGTCACGATGTAGGTGGCCGTAGTAGGCGTGGTTCCAGTGTTGTTGAGTGTGAGTGTCGGGTTAGAGATGGTGGTGTTGTTCAAACCTGTTGCAGGCGACCACGAATAGGTGTAACCGGTTGTTGAATTGGTTCCAAGTTGTACCGTTGATCCTGCGCAAAGCAATTGGTTGGGTCCCGCTTGCGAAACAGGATTGGGTCTCACTTGCACCACTACCGTGTCAGCATCGGTACAACCGAATGCGTTCACGTTAACAATGTAGGTGTTGTTGACTGGAGTGGTGCCGGTGTTGGTGCCTGTTACGTTGGTTACAGCACCGCTTGAGTTCGACAAACCTGTCGCAGGCGTCCAGCTGTAGGTGTAACCAGTTGTTCCAGCAGTACCGATGGAGATGGATTGTCCGGAACAGATGAACACATCAGGTCCAGCATTGGCAGTAGGTTGTGGACCCGAATTTATGGTAATGGAATCCACGGAAGTGCAACCATTGAGGGTAACAGTAACCAAGTAAGTAACAGAAACAGGAGTAGTGCCACTATTGGTGAGGGTAACAGTGGGGTTGGAAACGGTGGTGTTGTTCAATCCAGATGCAGGTGACCAGACATAGGTGTATCCTGTAGTGGATGTTGTTCCAATTTGCACGGTTGAACCTGAACACAACAATTGGTTAGGACCAGCATCGGCAATGGGAGCTGGACGAACCTCAACGGCAACGGTGTCGGCATCGATGCAACCGAATGCATTCACGTTTACGATATAGTTGTTTGTGATTGGCGTTGTACCGTTGTTGGTCAAGGTAACGTTGGTTACAGCTGAACCTGCGGAGGATAGTCCGCTGGCTGGAGACCACGAGTACGAAAACCCGGTAGTTCCTGAGGTTCCGATGCTGGCGGATTGACCAGAACAGAAACTGACATCAGGTCCTGCATTAGCTGTGGGTTGTGGTGCTGAAGTAACCACCACGGTGTCGGATGATGTACATCCGTTTAACGTTGTAGTTACCACATAGGTAGCGGTAGTTGTTGTGGTACCGTTGTTGGTTAACGTAACGGTAGGATTGGAAATGGTGGTGTTGTTCAATCCAGTTGCAGGCGACCACGAGTAGGAGTATCCGGCGGTGGAGTTTGTTCCTATCTGAACAGTTGATCCCGAACACAACAATTGGTTGGCTCCTGCATTGGAAACAGGACTTGGACGAACTTGTACCACCACGGTATCGGCATCGGTACATCCGAAAGCGTTTACGCTAACGATGTAGTTGTTGTTGATTGGAGTGGTTCCGCTATTGGTTCCTGTTGCATTGGTAACGGCTGTGTTCGCACTCGACAATCCTGTCGCAGGCGTCCAGGTATATGTGTAACCAGTTGTGCCCGTCGTTCCGATGGAGACGGATTGTCCTGAGCAAATTGAAACATCAGGACCAGCATCAGCTGTTGGTTGAGGTGCTGAAGTAACAACTACAGTATCGGTAGCGGTACAACCATTGAGGTTGGTAGTTACTACGTAAGTGGCGGTTGATGTTGTGGTCCCGCTGTTGGTTAAGGTAACAGTAGGATTGGAGATGGTGGTGTTGTTCAATCCGGTGGCTGGCGACCAGGAATAGGTGTAGCCACTGGTTGAGTTTGCTCCGATTTGAACTGTGGAGCCGGAACAAAGCAACTGGTTCGGTCCCGCATTGGCTGCGGGATTGGGTCGGATGGTAACTTGAACGGTATCGGTAGTGACGCATGTTCCAAGTGTGGTAGTCACCACATAGGTTTGCGTAACGGGTGAAGATGTGCTGTTGGTTAGTGTTATGGTAGGATTGCTGCTTGTAGAGCTGCTCAATCCAGTTGCAGGCGACCAAGAGTACGAGTAGCCTGTGGTGGAACTGGTGCCTAATGTGCCGCTGGCTCCACTACAGAAATTCAAATCAACTCCTGCGTTGGAAACTGGTGCATCGTTGACCGTCACGTTAACAGTATCTTGACGTTGACAACCGAAACTGTTTTGTCCAAGCAAGATGTACTGTAGTGTAGTTGGTGCGGATACCCCAACAGCAGAAACCGTAGGTGATGCGATAGTGGCATTGTTCAGGTTTGTTGATGGTGTCCAGTTGTAAGTCTGGCCGGTTATGGCGGTCGTTCCGATATTCACGGTCCCGTTTTCACAAACTTGTTTGTCGGGTCCTGCATTCACGGTCGGCAACGGGTTCACAGTGACTTGTACGGTATCTGTATCGGCACAACCGCTTTCGGTAACCGTTAAAACGTAATTCACGGTTATCGGCGTGGTGCCGGTATTGGTGAGTGTTACTGTAGGATTTGAATTGGTAGCGCTACTGAGTCCTGTGGTTGGAGTCCATTGGTAACTACCGTAGCCTGGGTTGGCTGGTCCACCAATACTGGCAGAGCTGCCGGTACAAAATGAAACGTTTGGTCCAGCTATTGCAGTTGGGAATGGAATTACCTCAACGATTTTGTCGAGGGTGTCGGAATGGCATCCATACTGGTTTACCGTGCTCACAGAGATAATGGCTTGTCCCGTATTTGGGAAGGTAGCGTTGGCGGTAGTGCCTGTTGGCGTGCCGTTCAAAGTCGCGTTTGTGGCAGTCCAGCTAAACGTATTACCAAGTGAATTGGGGACGGTGAATGGGAAAACAGTTCCTGGCGAATAGCAGATACTATCGGGCCCTGTCATGGATGCGGGCGCTGGTGTGTTGAGAACGGTAATGGAGTATACCACGTTGGTGATTTTAGCCGGACAACCATTATCGGTTACCGAAACACTGAATTGGTATGGGGTGGCTCTCCCTTGATCGCATGAAGGAGTCCAGCAGAAGTTGCCCGTAACAGAACCTAGTCCAACGTTGTCAGTCCAAGTGGCTGGAGGATTGGTGATAGCTGGATTGAAGATGTCGCCTGTGTGTGTCAGGAACAAGCTGTCGCCATTTGTGTCGCTGAAGGTGGAAGAGAAGCAAAGCGTTTGCCCTTCTTTGATGATGAAGTTGGTTTGGCTGCCACTAGTGAGGAAAGGTGCTGGGTTGATAGGACAAGCGATTACGATGATCTGAAGGTCGCGGCGGGAAATGCCGATCAAAACACCATTGCGGTATTCGCGGATTTCAACAGCTAACACGTAGAAGCCGATGTTCGGTGCGTAATAAGATGCCAAACCCGTTAAGGTGTCAATGGAAGTAAAGCCGCCGGCACCGAAAGGGGCTGCTTGGCTGTATCCCGGGGCATAGTTTACGTTTGGAATGGGCCAAGTGTAGTTGGCGGGTGGGTTTGGGTTGGGTTGGTTGTTGGAGGAAATTCCTTGGTAGGGGGTAACGAAATTATAAACCAAAAGATCGCCATCAGGATCGTATGCTTGGTTTAGGATGGATACGGTATCGGAGGCACACAAGAAGGGAACAGGTGCCACAGCAAAAGTGGGAGAGCTGTTTGCGGTTGAAGGTGGAGGCGCAAAGGCGTAGTAAGCCTGGCCTGTGTTTCCAGGATTAGCCAGGTTGGCGATGTTGTTGTTGCGGCAGCATCGGTCAGAGATGAAGTAATAACCGGTTGTGTTGGATGCCAAGGAAACAATTCCTTGGTAAATCCCTTCCTCTACGCAAACACTTGGGGTGAACGTACAAGTATCGTTGCCGTTAGGTGGGGTTATAGGTGTGATGGATAATAGCGGAATCGAAGATGTTGTAATCAACTGCTTGTTTCCAGTTGGATTTGTTGGATTGTCGCGGTAAACGCCCAAGTTCATGGAGGTAGGTAAGTTGGATGAGCCCGGTTCGCAGTACCTGTAAATGGTGATGGTGATGCGGTACTGGTAAAGCCCGTTTGCGTTAACTCCCAGGTATTCGTAACCTAGGTTTCCACCCATCAGGTGGGATGAGAAGGCGTTTTGGAATACTGCAATGAAGAGCAGGCCAGTTAAAAACAGGCCGAGACGTAAGGATTTTTTCATGGGATTTGGATTCTTATTGCACCGATAGGCTTAAGCGGCAATAGGGTTCAAAGCTAATAATATTAGGTTACCTGATGTAAATCATTTTTGAAGAGTGATATCCCTCATGACCTCTCATTGTTTTTGGTGGTTTTTTCGTGTGTTGAAATTAAACTCGTAAAAACCCTAATCTTCCATGCTCAAGACGTTCATAACATGTATTATGGTTGCATATTCTACAACAAGCATGGCCACTCCCGCAGACAGTACGGGTTTGCCCGGCGATCATTTCAGCTTGGAAGCGGCTTTGGCGATGTTCAAGGCGTCATCCACTCCTGCAGAATTCGAAAAGCGTATCAACGACTCAAAAAACGGGACTAATAACCTGGATTTAAATGGTGATGGGCGGGTGGATTTCCTGAAGATAAAGACGGTTGTTGAGGGTGATGACCGAATGGTGGTGATATCAGCTGTTTTGAATAAGGATGAGACGCAGGACGTAGCGGTAATCGAGATATCCCGCCAAGGGGAAGAGCGTGCTTTGTTGCAGATTGTTGGCGATGAGGATTTGTATGGCAATTCACAGGTGGTTGAGCCGTACGAAGAAGGGGGAGAGCACGACATAGATAGGGGGCCGTCGGCCAATGTAAATGGATCCACAAAAGACATCTGGGTGAACGTTTGGTTTTGGCCGTGTGTGACCTGGTTTTATGGCCCTGGATACATGGTGTATGTTTCACCTTGGTATTGGGATTTTTATCCGGATTGGTGGATGCCTTGGCCACCATACACCTATGTTGTTTTCTATGGATACTGCGAGCCTTACCATCACCACTATCACCATGTACATGTGCATCGTACAGCGCGCATGCACCAAACTGTTTACATGCCTCGCAGGGAGAGTTCACGCCAAGTGGTGCGTAAATTCGAGAGGCCTGTTCGGGAATATCGCGATAAAAACCCGACGCCCAGGCATCAGGAAATATCCAGGCCCAAGCCATCACGCACGCAGCCTGAAATCGAACGCGAGCGTAGCCGCAATGAAAACCGAAAACCCGCCAATACACAGCCTACCCCTAGTGGTGGTAGAAAACCCCGCTAGACCCCGACCCACCCCCTCATTCGACAAAATTCTACATTAATAACAAGGAAATGTAGGTTTTGTCCACCTCAATACTATTGTACGTTTGGTGTTGTCAACATATGTTCAAATCTTTGCGCCCCCATCTAATAAATACCTGAAAATTAAACGTTTAAATTTAACCAGTAAGCGACCCAATAGCGTTTTAGCCTACGGACCAAACAACCAGCTAATTGAATTCACCCCAGTTCAAATGCTGTTGGCCAAAATCCCATAAAATTTACTTGACACGAGTAGGTTTTTGGAGCTAGCTTGCCGTCGCAATCTCAAAAATTGCCCTAACCCCATCGCCGCATTGGTCCACTGGACCAGGCATTTTAAAAATCTAACCTAAAATTGATGAACAACTGTTCGTCATATTATTCTTTACGATTCAGCTCTTGCAAGCCAATGGTTTGTGCAGCCCCGCCCACGCTTCCCCAATTCTGAAAATACAATACAAATAATTCTAACCCTTAATTAATTCACTAAAAACAAAAACAAAATGAAGCCTAAAAAAAACTACTCAATGAGTACGGTGGCTGTTTTATTGGTGTTTTTGATGACGGCACTTGGTTTACAAGCCAATGCCCAATCAATTACGCCATGTAGCGCAGACACGAATGTGGCGAACTTTGGTTTGGATGGCGACATGACTGCCAACACACCAGGTTCACTTGGCGGCACCAATGACGATTGGTTCCAAAACAGTGCCTTCCCCGGCCTTGGTATTGGAATCATTGGCACGAGTGCTGCAACTTCTCCCAATGGCATCAGTGCCGCCGATTTCAAGGCATTGATCCAAAACGCTTCCTTAATTGGAAGAAATCGCACCTATGTGCAACGTATGTCAGTGTCCAACATTACTCCTTGGCCACCATCAGCACCTACTTATCTGCTTTTGGATGCGGTTGCTGCTCGTGACAATCACACCGCAGGCGGTGCTGTTGACAGCACGGCTTTTGCTGGTGGTCCCGACAAGAACGGTGCCAATCCTCAAACCTGGACGATTGGCGTTGCTGGTGTACAGCAAAAGAACGATTTGATCGACGTGGGTGGACACATCCGACGTGAATACAATTTCGCCACCAATCAAGGTGGAGATCTTTGGGGTTACGCTTTTGCTACCACCCGTAATACCTCTGGAGACGCTCATACAGACTTCGAAGTGTTTCGTACTGCTCCAGTTCTCTCTGGAACTGGCCTTACCAACACAGGACCTAACGGTGGACATACAGCGGGTCGCTTGGCCTATCCCGGGTATATAGATGCAAATGGAAATCCAATTGATTCGGGTGCAACAGTTGCTCCCGGTGATTTGTTGGTTTCAATCGACTATTCTAATGGAGGTCAAAATCCACTGGCATCAGTACGCATTTGGATTGACCCCAACAATGTAGACGGTCAAGGTCGTGATACCGTTTGGGCTAATAATAATCCCGCAAGACCTTTTACCTTTACTGGAGTTTTCGATTCTGGAACAGATGCCCAGACCTATGGTTATGCAGAAATACGTCCCAACGTAGTTTCAACTACCAATTGTTTATTTATTTCTGTAGTTAACACTTCTTCTACACTTGGTACGGCTTGGGGTAACCTAACCGCTCAAAATGCCGCTTATAGCGATAACATGGAGGCCCTAGTAAACGTAGAGGTTGCCATCAACTTCTCTGCTTTCGGTCTCGACATTGATCCCATCAGCGGACCTTGCTTCAACCTATTCGGTTCCCTCTGTGTGAAAACACGTTCCTCCGGGTCTTTCACATCTGAAATGAAAGATTTTGCTGGTCCATTTATCTTCGGAAATTTTGCTGAAGTGAATGCCAATGCTGGAATGGACAAAAACTTGGAGTGTTCCATCACCCAAGTTACTTTGGATGGAAGCACTTCTACTCCTGGTGCAAATATTTCATGGAGCGTAGTTCCCGGATCTGGTGGAAACATCGTTTCTGGTGCTAACACGCTCAATCCAGTAGTTAACTCTGCTGGTTGTTATGTGTTGTCAGTTACCAATCCAACACTTGCTTCTTGCTCTGCTACTGACACTGTTTGTGTTGTTGGTGTACCTGATGTAACACCCCCAACCGTAACATGTCCTCCTGCCATTACTCGCACTTGTATTTCTGAAGTGCCTGCAGGTGCTACCACATTAGCCGAGTTCATTGCTCAAGGTGGAACAGCTTCCGACATCAGCGGAACCGTTAACGTTTCTTACACCGACGGTCCTTTGGTAGGTGGCAGCTGCGGCGGTACCATCACTCGTACCTACAACTTCACCGATGCTTGTGGCAACGCTTCTTCTTGCACACAAATCATCACTATCAACGATAACATTCCTCCTACCATCAGCGGTCCTGCTGATCAGACCTTCGGTTGTAACCCAACCATCCCTGCAGCGGACATCAGCCTGATCACCGCTTCTGACAACTGTACAGGTGTGACCGTTTCGGCTCTGCCTGATCAGATCAGCGGCGCTTGCACCAAGACATTGGTTCGTACCTACCGCGCCACCGACGGCTGTGGTAACACGGCTGATTGGGTGCAGATTTTCACGTACACCTACGATGTTACAGCTCCTACCATCAACGCTTCCGGCTCTGTAGCCAATGGCGCTGACTTGGGTTGCAACCCTTCTGAATCTGCTATCGATGCAGCTTTGGGTTCCGCTACCGCCACCGATGCTTGCGGTGCTGTTACCGTTGATGTAATCACAGACGCCGTAGTTGTTAACGGATGTAACCGTTCACAAACACGTAACTTCTCTTCCACTGATGCTTGCGGTAACACCTCAAACGATAGCCGCACGATCTCTTGGAAAGTTGACTTGACTGCTCCAGTGATCAC
>JBKDSL010000104.1:0-3113 GCA_046340555.1 Bacteroidota bacterium | reverse complement strand
GTGGCATGATATCAGTCAACACGTCCTTAACGTGATATCTTGATTATAAGTAATCCTCTGGTTTTGATTTATGCAACCAATAAAGAATGGGGCGGGAGTGAACATTTATGGTATGATGCTGTATCATTTCTTTTAGATAAGGGTGCTGAGGTTCATGTTTTATGTGAAAAGGGTCTGCTGATTTCGAGCAAACAAGCTGATTTATTTAGTCGATGTCACCTTACCTACATCAGTAGACTTCCGAAAAGCTTTAAGTTCATGCTGCGAGTTTCTCGAAAAATTTTGGGAATAGCTTTTGAACTCGATTTTCGTATACGCCATATTAAATCAATTAAACCTGATTTTGTATTCATTAACCAAGGGCTCAATTTTGATGCCTTTGATTTGCTGCTTTGGCTATCCGAAAATAATATCAATTACGGTATAATTTCACACGCCGTCGATCATCGAAAGCCTTTTAATTCGACTATTATAAATGCCTTAAAAAGTGGTTTTGCCAAATCCACATTCAATGGATTCGTATCCAATGCCAATATCCATCAAACCAGTGCTATGATAGATATGGAAATTCCAAACACCAGGATTTTTAGAAATCCGGTTTCCCGGCCTGATAATTCGAATATCATTCCATATCCAAACTCTACCATTGAATTTTCCTTAGCGTTTGTTGGCAGGATTGATTTCAAGGTCAAAGGCCAGGACATGTTGTTACAGGTGCTTCAAAATCCAAAATGGCAAAAGCGAAATCTGAATGTTAGATTTTATGGCGATGGCCCTGATAGAGAAAAGCTCGAACTTTTGTTATTAGACTTTGACAATGGTAAGCATGTTTATGCTGGTTATAAGAATCCATCTGAAATATGGGCCGTATGCCATGCTTTGGTACTCACTTCTCATTTTGAAGGCCTCCCAATTGTCATCATTGAAGCTGGTCTGTATGGCAGGACTTGCGTTGTAACCAATGTAAGTGGCAATGCTGAGCTCATAATAAATCATGTGGATGGTTTCGTTGCCCAAACAGATACGACAGAGGCGATTGATGAGGCTTTGGAGAGTGCTTGGGAGCATCGTCTTGAATGGCAGCAAATGGGTTTGCTTTTCAAGCAAAAACTGCAAGATATATTACCGAACCAACCAGGAAAAGTCCTGGCAGATACCATCCTTGAGCAAGCACAGCGTTGATTTTTGTTTCTTGATTTTGGCACATCATAGGCCGAATCACCTTAATCGATTGGTTTGCTCCATAGCTACGATATTTGGTGAAAAAGCCTCGTTTGTGATTCACGTGGATAAGAAGTCAGATTTCAGTGAATTTGTAATCAGTGATACTCCATCTTCACCTCATGTAGATTTTTTAAATGAAAGATTTGTGGTTGAATGGGGAGGTCTGTCGATTGTTAAGGCAACTATTGCTTTGTTGAATCACGCTAATAATCGCTACCAGTTCAGGCATGTCATCTTGATAAGCGGAGAGGATGCCGTTGTGAATACGGATTCGCTTAATTCTTTGGGATTGGATACTGTTTTGATGAATTATTGGATTCTTCCTCATGCATCATGGTGGGGTGGTGGTATGTTTCGAATTGATCGCCCACATTTTTTTAACAATAAAATTCGGCGAAATCTCAACTTTAAGTTACATCAATATCTAGGTGGGTTGTTTCATGCGTATGCTCCTCAAGCTCGCTTAGCTTCATTTTTCCCCGACATGGTGTTCTATGGCGGTCAGCAATGGATGGTACTTAGTAAGGATGCAGTGAATTATCTGCTCCAGTTTGTGAGTGACCATCCTAAGATTTGGGACGTGTTCAAATATTCCTTTGCACCTGATGAACTTTTCATTCAAACCATCTTGTGCAATAATAAGTCATTGAAAATTGTCAATAGACCTACCCATTACGTCCGATTCAATGGTTTCGATTCCAGTCCTGATTATTTGACTTTGGATGAGATTGATTCTTTGCGACAAAATGGGGATTATCTCTTTGCAAGGAAATATGCGGGATAAAACAAATAAAACATTGGGGTTAGTTATTACCGATGGGGTAGGGGTGCGCAATTTTGTTCATGGTCGGTTTTTGCATGTAGCATGTGGTTCATTTCAAAAGGTAGTGCTTTTCTCAGGTGTACCTATTGGTTCTTTGGGACATATAACTTGTAATAATTTGGATGTGGTTCCAATGGAGCTATTTTCCGAATCCCGTTGGTCCTCCTTTTGGCGTAAGACCGCTGAAATGGCCCATTTGTTCCGTTTCCAAACACCTGCTATGCGGGAAATCATCAAAATGAATCATCCCAAAGGATGGAATGCCTTTGCATTTCGCAATCGAATCTCATGGGTTCTTGCTCGCATATTTTCATTTTTAAGACTTCAAGCATTAGTAGGAAATGTTTATGAATCATCATTATACAAAGATCCAATAGCTGTAAAGTACAAGCAATGGTTGTCTGATTATAACGTCGACATGCTGTTTTTTACGCATCAACGGCCACCTCAAATTGCCCCAATGGCTATCGCAGGAAAACAGCTTGGCATCCCCACTGTGGCCTACATTTTCAGTTGGGACAATCTCTCCTCCAAGGGGCGCATGCCGGTGCTATTCGATCGATTTATGGTTTGGAGCAATTTAATGAAATCCGAATTGCTTCAATTCTATCCAACTTTGGATTCGAGTGATGTTGCTGTTACTGGCACACCACAGTTTGAAACCTATGTTTATGATGATTTCGGATGGTCAAGATTACAATTAAATCGTTACTTGAGCCTGACCGATACGGATAACCGTCGAATCATCTGTTTTTCCTGCGGAGATGTACCTACCAGTCCCAATGATGCTGTCTATATCGATGTTATCGCATCTGCCATCGCAAACGGTGAATTGGGCAATAATCTCATGCTTATGGTTCGCACCTCTCCAGCTGAAGATGGCTCCCGTTTCGAAGCTTTGATATCCAAATATCCATCCATTTTGTGGAATATCCCCGATTGGCCGCTGTCCAATCCAACTCATCCTGAGCCATGGTCGCAACGAGTTCCAACCATCGATGATATCCATTGTTTGAAATCCATCTTACAACATGCTAGTGTTTCAGTAAACATGTGTTCCACAATG
>JBKDSL010000103.1:0-9309 GCA_046340555.1 Bacteroidota bacterium | reverse complement strand
GGGATACTTTGCGTTGTACGATGCGCAACGCCAAACCTTCTGCAAGTGCGGATTTACCTACGCCGGGTTCTCCGATTAGAATCGGGTTGTTTTTCTTGCGTCGTGAAAGGATTTGGGAAACTCGCTCAATCTCTTTCTCACGTCCTACAATAGGATCCAACTTGCCTTCTTCGGCAGCCTTGGTTAAATCACGACCGAAGTTATCGAGTACAGGTGTTTTTGATTTGGAATCGCCTGTTTTTTTAGTGGGGTTAATTCCTGGTGTCTCATCATCCTTCGCATATGGATCATCATCGTTAGGATTCTGAGGTGCCTCAGAGCGCATATTGGAGCGGAACATGTCTAGTTCCTCGCGAAGCAAATCGTAGTTCACGCCATATTGATTCATGATTTGGGTGGCGATGTTGTCCTCATCTTTCAAAATAGCTAATAATAGATGTTCGGTGCCGATGATGTCTGAACGGTAAATCTTAGCTTCGAGATACGTGATTTTCAGAGCCTTTTCAGCTTGTTTGGTTAAGGGTAGATTCACGGTACGGGAACCTGCGCCAGATGTGCCACGTACTGCGCCTTCGACGGATTTACGTAGTTCGCCAAGGTTTATGTTCAAAGACTTCAGGATCTTGATCGCCATTCCTTCGCCTTCCCGTATCAAACCTAGTAGTAAATGCTCGGTTCCTATATACTCATGTCCAAGTCGAACAGCCTCTTCTTTGCTGTATTGGATTACATCCTTGACCCGGGGAGAAAATTTTGCTTCCATAATTGGACTGGTTTTGGTTTTCAGGTTTTAAACGGAGCTTTTCTTAAAATGTTCTAGTGATTTTTTGAAACAGCTTTTTCAATACAAACATACTCTGAATCAGACGCGAGAGACCTGTTGAGTTGTTGATATTATTACGGATTTTTCAACACAAAACATGCCATAAATTGAATACATTCGAATGTGAATTCAAATAACCATAAAACAACCTTTATTTACTACCTTATACATCTGAATTTCAGAGGCTTGTTCCCTGAAGGCAGAGAAGGTATGGGGTGTGTGACAAATGGTCAGTTTTCATAATCGGCACCATAGCCAAACAATTGAATTAAAACATATCAACACATCAAATGTCAGCAGGAGAAAAAATCGTTAGGATCAATATTGAGGAGGAGATGAAAACCGCTTACATCGACTATTCGATGTCAGTTATTGTTTCCAGGGCATTACCCGATGTTCGTGATGGTTTGAAGCCAGTTCATCGTCGTGTGCTATACGGAATGCTTGAGCTGGGCGTTCTATCCAACAGGGCTTATAAAAAGTCGGCCAGGATCGTAGGGGAGGTGCTCGGTAAGTACCATCCGCACGGGGATAGCTCAGTTTATGATGCCATGGTTCGTATGGCCCAAGAGTGGTCTTTGCGATATCCTATGGTGGATGGACAAGGTAACTTCGGGTCAGTTGACGGTGATAGTCCAGCGGCCATGCGATATACCGAGGCCAGGCTGAAAAAGATCGCTGAAGAAATGCTGGCTGATATTGACAAGGACACCGTCGATTTTAGGTTAAACTTTGACGACACGTTGCAGGAGCCTACGGTTTTGCCATCTAAAATCCCAAACCTGTTGGTTAACGGAGCTTCTGGGATTGCTGTGGGAATGGCCACCAATATGGCGCCGCACAACTTGACCGAGGTTTTGGATGCTACCATTGCCTACATCGAATCCAAGGATATAACGGTTGAGGAATTGTTGCAGTTTGTAAAGGCTCCCGATTTTCCAACAGGTGGGATCATTTATGGATATACAGGTGTTCGTGAAGCTTTGCTGACCGGTCGAGGCCGGGTAGTGATGCGCGCCAAAACCAACATAGAGACATTGGACAATGGCCGGGAACGCATTATTGTGACCGAAATCCCATACATGACCAATAAAGCGGATATGATTCGCAAAACCGCTGATTTGGTGAATGAGAAGAAGTTGGAAGGAATCACTGATATCCGCGACGAGTCGGATCGCGATGGAATGCGAGTTGTTTATGAAATACATCGTGATGCACAAGCTGCAGTAGTACTAAACAATCTATTCAAGTATACGGGTCTACAGTCTTCTTTTTCAGTTAATAATATTGCCCTGTCAGGTGGTCGACCAGTGATGTTGAATCTGAAGGACTTGATTGTTCAATTCGTTGACCACCGACATGAAGTTCTGGTCCGCAAGACAAGGTTTGATCTGAATGAGGCAGAGAAAAGGGCTCATATTTTGGAGGGATTGTTGATCGCGCTAGACCATTTGGATGAGGTAATCGCCCTGATTCGAAAGTCGGATACCCCAGACGTGGCCAGAAGCGGATTGATGACCTCATTTGGGCTTTCAGAAATTCAAGCCAAGGCAATCTTGGAAATGCGTCTGCAGCGATTGACCGGCTTAGAGCGCGACAAGATCCGCGAAGAGTATAACGAATTGATGAAGTTGATTGCTCATTATAAGGAAATTCTTGATAGTGAGACTCTTAGGATGCAAATCCTGAAGGATGAGATGACAGAAATGCGTTCCAAGTATGGTGATTCAAGGCGTACTGAAATCGTTTATGCTGCAGATGAGATTTCCATGGAGGATATCATTGCCGATGACGCAGTAGTGATTACCATTTCGCACATGGGTTATATCAAGCGAACACCTTTGAATGAGTACAGGATACAATCCAAGGGCGGCAAGGGTTTGAAAGGTGCCTCAACCAGAGATGAGGATTTTGTAGAATATCTGTTTGTTGCAACCAACCATAACTATATCCTGCTCTTTACTGAGAAAGGCAGGTGCTATTGGTTAAGGGCATTTGAAATTCCAGAAGGGGATAGGACAGGTAAAGGCAGGGCCATCCAAAACATCATCAGCATGCCGGCTGATGATAAGGTAAAAGCATTTATTAACGTTAAGAATCTCACTGATGAAGAATATCTTAACAACAATTATATAATCCTTTGCACGAAGGATGGCACAATTAAAAAGACCTCATTGGAAGCCTATTCCAGGGTTCGTCAAAGTGGTATCATAGCCATCAACATCCGTGAAGAAGACCAATTGTTGGAAGCTAGATTAACCAGTGGCAGATCTGAGATCCTGATGGCACTTAAGTCGGGTAGGGCGATTCGATTTAACGAATCAACGGTAAGGCCTATGGGAAGAAATGCTACCGGGGTTAGGGGCGTTACGTTGGCTGATGAGCAAGATGAGGTTGTGGGTATGGTATGTGTAAACGATAGCAAGGCAGAAACCATCCTGGTGGTATCAGTAAATGGATATGGAAAGAGAAGTGACCTTGAGGATTATCGTGTAACCAACCGTGGAGGTAAGGGTGTTAAAACCTTGAATATCACAGATAAAACTGGTGACTTGGTGACTATCAAGTCGGTTCTTGAAAACGATGAGTTGATGATCATTAACAAATCTGGTATCTGTATCCGGATGGCGATTGGTGATATCCGGGTAATGGGTCGAGCCACACAGGGCGTTCGAGTAATCAAATTGAACGAAGGTGATCAGATAGCTTCTGTTGCTAGAATCGACCAAGCATTGGCCGAGGTGGTTGCGGAGTCGGAATCTCAAATTGAAGAAGTGGATTCTGAAAATCCATCAATTGCGAGTCCGGAAACAGATTTCGGTACGGATTTTGGAAATGAAACTGAAGAGGGCCCAGAAAACGAAGGGGATCAAAACTCACCTGAAGCATAATTCTTGTTTTAAAAATTCTTAAACAAATAAAAATGAAACGATTATTAAGTTTATCTATAGCTATTATTTCACTAACTAGTGGGGTTGTGGCGCAACAAAACAAGGTGGTTTCAGCTTGGAATTATTACAAGCCTGAATATGATTTATTGGATAAAGCCAGAACCAATATCGATGAGGCCTCGGTACATGAATCAACAATGGGCAAGGCTAAGACGTGGTATTACCGTGGTCTTATTTACCAGAAGATTTACAAGCACCCCAAGTATGGTAACTTGGATGAAATGGCTTTAGAGAAGGCATTTGAATCTTATAAGAAAGCCCTTGAACTTGAGCCCAATTACGAAAACAAGGACGTAATTAACCAGAATCTGGAGATCCTTGCAGGAAACTTCTTCGCTCGCGGATTGGATGAATTCAACGCCAAAACCTTCGATAAGTCACTGAATTCTTTTCATTGGGTATTGAAAATCTGTCCGAACGACTCCAAAGCAACCCTGAATAGTGCACTTTGTGCTGAACGTGTAGGGAAATTGGATGTTGCCAAGGGTTACTATGCCAGTTTGGTGACTGCCAAGCAGGCCGATGCAAACGTTTTTCTGAGTTTGTCCAGCATACTTCGAAAGGAAAACAATATTGATGGAGCCTTGACTACGATTATTGAAGGCAGAAAGAGTTTTCCTGAAAACAATCCTTTGATGATTGAGCAATTAAACATTTACCTCAGTACCGGTCGTGAGAAAGAAGCTAGCGAGTTCATAGACATGGCTATACAAAGTGATCCAAGCAATGCCAGCTTGTACTTTGCCAAAGGAACTTTGAATGACAAACAAGGGAAAAAAGACGTTGCCGAGATGGCTTATAAAAAGGCTATTGAATTGAATGGCAACTACTTTGAGGCATATTATAACCTGGGGGCAATGCATTTTAACACAGCAGCGGAAATGGTAAACAAAGCCAATGACATACCACCGAATAAAATTGCTGACTATGAGGCTGCCAAGAAGAAATTTGAAGCCAAATTCCGTGAAGCAGTTCCGTATTTGGAAAAGGCACTTGAGTTGAGTCCGAAAGATGTAAGCACCATGGAATCCCTGAAGCAGATTTATACCAAATTGAACCAACTGGATAAAGCTTCAGAAATGAAAAAGAGGATAGAAGCTTCCAAATAGTAATTCGGTTAAATAATATTGAGATGGGGAGTAATGTCCCCATTTTCAATAAATTATATATTTAACATAATATTAATTATAGGACTTTAAAGTAGTTTGAATCGGAGGGTCTGGGGTCGAAAAACCGTGAAGATTGGCCAGTAAACTGAACTAAGAAAAAAGTCACTTACCAAGAATCCGGGTGCCTAATTTTTCGTTGGACCTCGCTTCCTTTTCCAAAGGCATCGCTGAATATCCATATATCAGAAATTCTTGAATGTATGCTATTAGAAATTCACGGACGCCTTCAAACCTTTCAAATTGCAGTGTGTGGGTGATTTCATGGGCTAAGATTCTGGAATCCCCTTTCCCATCCTTTTTTAAGAAAATGCCATAACCCAGACAAAGCCCCAATGCATCGCCAAAGCTGAATCCATCTTGGTCCATAACCTCAATTAGGATTGGACTTTTTACTTTGGGCATTTCGTCAACATATATAACTCGGATTTTATCCGGATACTGACAGCCGATCTCTTTTGCTAGTTCAATTTCCCTTCCGTTAAGCTTTTTTCCTGTTCTGAGGGCGTTCGACTGATGGTACGCAAACCACTTAACCAATGAATCAATAAACTCCGGTGGGATGTTTTTCATTGTTTTTAATTTAACATAATAAATAGCAGAAAGGACATTCTCTATTTAGCGGATCCTATCGGCTGACTTAACTAACAAGTCATCTTTATGGATGAATCTCCGGGCAACAAAAAACAATACCGGTTGCAAGGCATTCAAGTAGGTACCTAATTGGTAATAGACCTTTCCCTCGCCTACCAGTGTTTCAGATGCGTAGAAAGCTAGCACCAGAAGTGCAATGGAGAGTAATGAACCTAGTCTGCACAGTTTCATCTGCAATGCTCTTTTTTTGAAGTTAAAAATAGCTGCTACGGCTACTAATAGGATCAAAATGTTGACGAGAATTAATTCGTAGTTTGAATCTTGAGAATTGTTTCCAATAAGCGTCAAGGCATATGTTTTCCCTTCGTAATCCATCTTTTCGCCAAATGGAACCATGAAGGTAGCGATGGATATTCCGACAGAAATGGCTAGGAACAGGGATTGGATTCTTTGTATCATTTAAATGCGAATTTTCCCAAAATTAATCTCCAAACGCGAACCCTAAGCTGTTTATAATGGATTCATTTGTAAAATATTTTGTTCCAATATTTGCATTTATTGCCATTTGAAGTTAATATTGCAACATAGTTGGTTTATCCGACTTTAGTATTTCAGATCCCGAAAATTTTCCAATCGGGGTTATCCCAGACAAATCCCTTCTTTATCTTCTAAACACCTATTTACTGGTTTAAATCTTCGCCTGTTCATGGCGATTTCATTCAAAGGACTATCCTATATTAATGTACACAATAGACTCGCTTAACGAAAAGCTCCTGCCTGAGCTTAAAGATTTGGCAAAAAAACTCAAGGTTTCCGGTATTGATGGCTTGAAAAAGCAAGAAATCATTTACAAGATTATTGATCATTTGGCTGCCAATCCAGATACTGTCCTTCCTGAGGAAACTTCCAAGAGAGTAACGGAGCCTGTAAAGCAACAAGTACAAGTTGTGCCTGACGAGACTGGTAACTCATCTGATGATGGTGGAAGATTTAAAAGGAGGAGAATAGCCCCTCCAAAGTCAGACGACACCCCTGAGGTTGTTCAAACTCAATTGCCATTGAGCGTTCCAGAAAGCGTTGAAGTCGTCATTAAGCAGGAACCGCCTGCCCCCCGCCCGATTATTGAAAGGCCACAACATCATGATACCCCTCCAGCCAGGGAGCATTCTTACAATAATAACAACAGGGATCAATTTCAATCGAGAGATCGTAGACCAATGGAGTCAGTCCTCAATGAATTTGACAACCTGGTGAGTTGCGAAGGCGTTGTGGAATTAATGCCCGAGGGTTTTGGATTCCTTCGTTCATCCGATTATAATTACCTGGCATCACCAGACGACGTATTTGTTTCCCAATCGCAGGTAAAAGCCTATGGTTTGAAAACGGGTGATACGGTTTTAGGTTCTGTAAGGCCACCTCGCGAAGGCGAAAAATACTACCCATTGGTAAGAGTGGAAACTATCAACGGACAAGATCCTGCAATCGGACGTGATCGGGTGCCGTTCGATCACCTTACCCCATTGTTTCCTTACGAAAAACTGAAACTCGCTCCAGATGGTGCCAACTACAGCACCAGGGTGATGGACATGTTTACACCAATTGGTAAGGGGCAAAGAGCTCTGATTGTTGCTCAACCTAAAACCGGTAAAACGGTGCTTTTGAAAGAGGTTGCTAACTCCATTGCTGCTAGCCATCCTGAAGTTTATCTGATCATATTGCTGATCGATGAACGACCAGAGGAAGTAACTGATATGGCCAGAAGCGTTAACGCCGAAGTTGTGGCATCCACCTTCGATGAGCCTGCCGAGCGGCATGTGAAAATTGCCAATATTGTCTTGGAAAAAGCAAAACGCATGGTGGAATGCGGTCATGATGTAGTCATTCTCTTGGATTCCATTACACGTTTGGCTCGGGCATACAACACAGTGGCACCGGCATCAGGTAAGATCCTTTCCGGCGGAGTAGATGCCAATGCCCTACACAAACCCAAGAGGTTTTTTGGTGCCGCCCGTAAGATTGAAAAAGGAGGTTCCCTCACCATCATCGCCACAGCCTTGATTGACACAGGTTCCAAAATGGATGAAGTAATCTTCGAGGAATTCAAGGGAACTGGCAATATGGAGTTGCAGCTTGACCGCAAACTGTCTAATAAACGTGTTTATCCTGCTATCGATCTGATTGCTTCATCAACCCGTCGAGAAGATTTATTGCTCGATAAGGAAATGCTTCAAAAGATGTGGATACTCCGAAACCACCTCGCTGATATGAACCCCATGGAGGCTATGGAGTTCCTTTTGGAGCGTATGCGTGGTACCAAATCCAACGAGGAGTTCTTGGTTTCCATGAATTCTTAAATTCACCTTATCACCATTGAACATCTGGAAATGCAAGTTACATCCCCATTTGATTCATCTAAGATTTGTGAACTGGTAGAGCAAGTTCCAACCGGAGAGATTGTCAGATTATACAACGACTATTTCCAAACGGATGTTGAACGGTTTTTCAAAGGGATTGATAGGATTTCCATTTACAAATGTCCGGTCTCTCAGCTGGAGTTCTTTTTTCCAACTGGATTGGATGGGGATTCCCGGTTTTATGAGGAATTGTCCAAAGGTGCTTGGTACTATCAAACAGAAAGATGGGAAAATAAACAATCTTTGAGCTTTATAAAAGCAGGTGTCCGGGTGTTGGAAATTGGCTCAGGCTCCGGTTTTTTTGGCAAATACCTTGCTGATAAAGTTCCAGGCGTTAACTATTTAGGACTTGAATTGAATGAAAAAGCAGTTAAGGATGGTGTGGACTCAGGAGTCCAATTAATTGCAGAGGATTCAAGGACGCATTCCATTAAACATCCTGGACTTTATGATGTGGTATGTTCATTCCAGGTGTTTGAACATGTTTCCAACATCAAGGCACTTTACGAGGATGCCATCCAATTGCTTCGTCCCGGTGGACATTTATTGGTAGCCGTGCCCAATAATGACGTGGCTTTTTTAAGACGAAATGTGATGTACAGCAAAGTGCTCAATATGCCTCCACATCATGTAAACTTGTTTACTCCGAAATCCCTGGAAAATATCGGTCATCTGATGGGCTTGAAGGTTGAAAAAACTCTGAAAGAACCATTGATGCAGTTGAACCGTGACACTTACTTATATAATAAAGTCAACCGTTTCTTTTTCGGTTTCAACCTTTTTACAAGGGCTTTTTGGAAATTGAAACTTCACCTGGTTTTGAGACCCATTGCAAGTCTATGTAAAAACTACATAAATGGTCACACGGTGATGGTGGTATACAAAAAACCTGAGTGATCACCTCCCGGAAACTATTTCTTTCTTGGTAATAAAGCTGCTGCCCACTTGTAGTTGGAACAAGTAAAGTCCGTTATTCATTTTCGGTAGTATTAAATCCTGGCCTATGGGAATGTTTTTTGCACGGAACATTAACCTGCCTGCAATATCGTGTACAGTAACTAGGGAAATCATCTCATCAATACCTTGAATAGTTAAAACCTGATTTTGAATAACCAAATTCAATTCGGTATAAGGATCCGATTCCCTGCAAATCACTCCTACTCCAACGGTGTTAGACGTACGAGCGCATCCATATTGGTTAGTTATAACGCATTTGTAATTACCCGTCGTTGAAGCATAATAGTTTGATGCAGTTGCTCCTGAAATGGGATTGGCATATTTCTTCCATTGATAGGTTACTCCTGGTGAAATGTTGGCAATCAATCCTACGCTGTCACCGGCACAAATCTGGGTAGTGCCCA
>JBKDSL010000102.1:0-13918 GCA_046340555.1 Bacteroidota bacterium | reverse complement strand
TTGAATGGAGTATTGTGGTAGGCGAGCGGAAGCGTGTAAGAAGTGGTGTAGGTTCGGGTAAGGGTTGTGGCAAACCAGGCTGCTGCAGAAATAACCAGACATATAACAAACACCACTACCTTCCTGTTCGGCTTTAGCCTGCCAACAGGATTTTGGTTTGGTTGTTCCGATGCCGTTTTCTCAGCCATCGATTCTCAGTGTTCCACAGTTGGTGGAATAGAAAAGGATTATTTCTTCGGACTTTCGGTGCGGTCGCGATGAGCTTTGGTGGCCTCAGCAGAAACAGCACTTTTTTCCATTCTAACCTTTACGTTGGAATCGATTTCTACCAGGAAAGTGGTGTCAGCAATCTCAACGATTCGGCCATGAACGCCACCAATGGTTATAATCTTATCACCCTTTTGAAGGGTTTCCTTGAATTGACGCTCCAACTTGGACTTCTTCATTTGGGGGCGAATCATGAAGAAATAGAAAATCACCACAATGAGTAGAATCATCATGAGGTTGGCCATTCCACTTGGTTGGCCTTGGGCTTGCAAAAGGATGAAGGTAAGTGACATGTTATTTTGGGTTATGGTTATTGTTATTTGCTTTGAATATCAGCGCTGACTTTAAGGACCTTGGTATTGGGCTCAGTGTTGGCAATCAACGTTACTGATTTAGTGGTCATTCCTGATTTTCCGGAGCTATCGAATGTTACATTGACCTCACCTTCTTCACCGGGTGCTACGGGTGTTTTGGTGTATTCAGGAACTGTGCAACCACAAGAGGCGGATGCGTTTGATATTACCAATGGTGCATTGCCTGTGTTTTTGAATTTAAAGGTGTAAGAAACTTTTTCACCTTCGGTAATTATGCCAAATTCGTGGTTGTCGGTCTCGAATTCAAAAACAGGCAGTCCACTTGTTGGCGTAGCAATAGAATCTGCGGATGCATTGTTGTTTACAACCTCAGGGGAGATAGCCTCTTGTTTGCTGTCCTTCGGAGAATCACATGACCATACCAGGTTGGTCACTAAAGCTGTGAGCAGGATGGGTTTGATTGATTTCATGACTCAGTGATGTTATAATGTTTTGAAAATGTAAGGTCGGAAATTTAACACCTTATTATTCTATAAGTCCGCGCCCCGTCTTTTTTACAGATCCCGATTCGCGTAGGTCTATTACAAGTTTATCGATTATCCCATTGATAAAAGCCTTGCTTTTGGGAGTACTATAATCCTTAGAAATATCGATATACTCGTTGATTGTGACCTTAACAGGAATGTTGGGGAAGTTCAGGATTTCACAAAGGGCCATTTTTAAAAGAATGACATCAATGAGCGCTATACGATCTACCTCCCAGTTTTTTGTCCGCTCCGATACCAGCTTTTCATATTCGTTGTCATGATGCACGGTTTCCGTAAACAGCTTTTCCATGAACTCCCGGTCTTCTTCTTCATCCCTGAACTCTGCCATCATTTCATAAGTTCCTTTTTTGTCAGGATGCGCTACTTTGATGGTTTTCAAAACCATGCTATTCACCAGCTCCAAAGCTTCCGCCCACCACAGGTTTTGCTCCTCCATAGAGTTGGTCATGGGTTCTGAACTTGAAATCACGTCTTTGAAAATGTAGGTGCAAAATTCAATGTCTTCACGTTCCGTATGAGTAGCTTTCGAAACATAGTTCCGGTATTCCTCCTTTTGCCTGAGCTGATGGTAAACCTTACGGATGAGATCTATATCTTTGGTAGCAGGTATCTTGCGCGAACTGATCAGCTTTTGAAAAGACTCCTTTTTCAGGAAATCAATGAATAGGTTGTTTCTCAGGTAAGTTAGATGTTCATATTCTGCAGCTGTCATTCTAGGCGGCAAGTCGGCCATATAACGTTCCTCTTCATCAGCAACTTCGATCAAAAGCTGTAACAAGTACAAGTAAAGGTCGTAACTCCTAGATGTGCCTTTGAATAGGTTGTCAACCGAGGTCTTGAGGCTGCGGTCTTCTGTTTGGTGCCAAGCATATAAGGCTTGCATGACACGAATCCTCAAATGCCTTCTGCTTAGCATAACTTGAATTGAATGGTTTGAAAAAGAAAATTCACACTTACATACCCAGCTTCACTTTTCCGATATCGGCAATGCGCTTTTCAGCCATCCGAGTTGCGGCTAAGTAGGCGGGGATGTTTTCAGTGGCAGCCTTAACATGGATATCGAGGGTGTAGTCGAATATCTTTTCGGTTTGCTGTAGGGCTCTTTCGCGATTGTATCCTGTGAGCTCGGAATAAACATTGATTAGTCCTCCGGCGTTAATCAGGAAGTCGGGAGCATATATGATTCCTTTTTCTGAGAGCATTTTTCCGTGCACCGCTTCTTCAGCCAATTGGTTGTTGGCGGCTCCGGCAACGATAGCGCATTTCAAACGATTGATGGTGTCGGTATTTAATGTGGCACCTAATGCACATGGAGCATAAATATCCATATCCATGTCGTAGAAATCGGTTGAGGAAAGCACTTGGGCTCCGGTGTCGGAAGATACCTTCTTCAATTGGTCTTCGTTGATATCGATGATGGAAACCCTGGCTCCTTCTTTGGTGAGTAGTTTCACCAAGTTCTCGCCCACGTGTCCAACACCCTGAACCACTACCTTTTTTCCGTTAAGACTGTCGTTGCCCCAAAGGTGTTTGGCTGAAGCTTTCATGCCCATGTAAACACCGTATGCAGTAACCGGGGAGGGGTCACCACCGCCACCCATGGATTCAGGTCGGCCAGTAACATGGCGGGTCTCCATGTTCACATACTCCATATCTTTTGTTGAGGTGCCCACATCTTCAGCCGTAATATATTTTCCGCTGAGGCTGTTCACGAACTTTCCAAAACGACGGAACAATTGCTCGGATTTATCTTTTTTGGAATCTCCTATAATCACCGCTTTGCCACCTCCTAGGTTTAAGCCACTGATAGATGCTTTGAAAGTCATGCCTCGCGACAGTCGCAAAACATCTTGAAGCGCTTCCGCTTCGGTGCTGTATCTCCAGAATCGGGTACCACCCAAGGCTGGTCCCAATACGGTGTTGTGTATGGCAATTATGGCTTTCAAGCCAGTTTCATGGTCGTGACAAAAAACCACTTGTTCATGACCCGCGTTTAACATAGGTCCGAACACTGAATCCTGCTTGGTCGTTGCCTCCTTATATTCCTTTACCTCAATCATCTTGTTAAGTAGTGAATTAATTGATAATCAGAAATTTAAACGACCATTTGGGCGTCCTTATCTGCAAATTTACAACATTTTTAAGTTAAGGGTAAAGTCCCCTCCAAAAGCTAATGGTTTAGTTAAATGAAAGTTTATAAAAAACGAGTCGTATGTGTTCTCAATTTGCCATCAAGAAAATGTTCATTTGAAGGTGATAGAAAATATTGTCCGGCGGTTACATTTGATTTTAACGATACATAGACTCACTACATTAGCTATGCGTACAAGATCGACTAGATGAGCTATAATGGTGTTTTTGAGTTATGGCGTTAATTGAAAATCAGGTCTCCGAAAACAATTAAATAGTTTGCATTGTGCGACTGCTGTCACACTCTAGATGGTATACAGGTGTTATTTTTGTACCATTATGATCAACAAAGGCCAAAAGGTATACAGCGTATTCAACAATAAGTGTCCACGCTGCCACGAAGGTGATTTTTTTGTGAATAAAAGCTCCTTCAACTTCAAGGGATTCTCTAATATGAATGTGAAGTGTGAGAAATGCGATCTCTCCTTCGAACAAGAGCCCGGGTATTATTTTGGTGCCATGTACGTTAGTTATGCCATAAATGTGGCTATCATGGTTTCCGTGTGGGTTGCTTTTCTAGTGCTGGCGGGAAGCGAATTCAATGTGTGGTGGATGATAGCCGTTTCAATCCTACTAGGTTTGGCACTCACTCCAATGACCTTTAGAATCAGCCGCCTGGCTTGGATAAATTTTTTTGTGAAATTTCGAGGATCGGAAAACTAAGACTTCGTTTATTTAATCTGGATTCTCAATCTCGAGTTGCCTTTACCTAAATCATTGGGCAAAATCTGATAGGA
The DNA here is from genome assembly GCA_046340555.1 of Bacteroidota bacterium. GTDB lineage: Bacteria > Bacteroidota > Bacteroidia > AKYH767-A > OLB10 > JALRAP01. The sequence continues at coordinate 9,862 of JBKDSL010000102.1, read as the reverse complement.
GGACACGGTTAACAGTTCCAAATTGCGAAGCTTACTCAAGTTCTCCGGTAGTCGGTTATCGTTGCAACACCCCGAAACATCCAATTCCACCAGGCTCTCCATTTCACCAATCCATTCAGGTAGGCGGTCATCGATGGAATTTCTTCCGATGACGAGGAACTTAAGTTTTTTCAGTCCTAGCATGGTAGAGGGCAAAGTTCTGATATCGTTATCTGAGAGGTAAAGTTGTTCCAGTTTTTTTAAAGCTCCGATGGAAGGTGGTAGCGACTTTAGCTTGTTGTTGCGCAAATCCAATACCTCGAGCTCTAGCATCCCTGTAAAGGCATCCGGGATTTGTTCCAAAAGGTTGAATCTTAAATCGAGTTCCGTTAGAGAAGGGAGGTCCATGGCTCTCGAATCCAAATGGACCAGCTTGTTTGATTGTAACGACAACTTTTTTAGCGAGTCCATTCCTCCGATAAAGGCAGGGAGTGAGTCTATTTGGTTTCTGAACAGAATCAGTTTTTCAAGTTGAGGGTTTTGCTCCAGTTCAATTGGCACCTTTTTTAGTCCGTTTCTTGATAAATCAACATTGCGGCTGTTGATTACACCTTGCTGTTTTTCCACTAAAGCAGCACCTTGGCAGCCTAAAAAGCAAAGTGCCAAAATCCAAAGAGTCGGTGTGGATAAACCTTTTGTATGTTTATTCCTATAATATCGAACAGTATTCTTCATGCCTTGGGCAAATCTAACTAATTTGGCAACTTGTAACGAACATCTGTGCAATCATCAGTTCACCCCCTTTATAAGCTTAATAAATACTTCGTCAAGTACAAATGGCGGTTTTTAGGAGGGGTGTTTTTTGTGGCAATATCCAATATGTTCGGCATCATACCGGCGAAGCTTATCCGATATGCGATGGATGCCTCCAGCATGCAAATAGACTGGCATCGATTGACTGCAGGTTATGGGTTGCATGATGTGGTGGCTGATTCCATTTCATTCAATTTGTTGGTTTTTGCGCTGCTAGTACTTCTCATGGCCTTGTTAAAAGGCTTTTTCATGTTTCTGATGCGTCAAACCATTATCGTTGCTTCAAGGTATGTGGAATATGACATGAAGAACGAGATTTACGAACATTATCAGAAGCTTGATTACGCATTTTATTCACAAAACAGCACCGGCGATTTGATGAATCGTATCAGTGAAGACGTGGGGCGTGTGCGATCATATGTGGGACCTGCTGTGATGTATACCGTGAATTTAGGCGTAACCATGGTGCTTGTGATTGCTGCGATGATACAGGTGAATCCAACACTTACCCTGTTGACGTTGCTTCCGCTTCCTGTGTTGTCTTATGTGATATATAGGGTAGAGCATATTATCAATCGCAAAAGTGAAAGGGTGCAAGCGGGTCTTTCCGATATGTCAACCTTTGTGCAGGAATCCTTTTCAGGGATACGCGTGCTCAAATCCTATGCTGCTGAAAAGCAGGCTGAGCGTGATTTTTCTAAGCAGGCTGAGCGGTATAAGGATGCTGCTATGGAATTGGTTCGTACCAATGCCTTGTTTCAACCGTCTTTAGTCTTACTAATCGGCCTAAGCACGATCATTACCATTGCGGTGGGCGGTTACATGGTGATGGAAGGGCGAATCACACTCGGGAACATTGCCGAGTTTGTTATTTATGTGAATATGCTAACTTGGCCAGTTGCCGCACTGGGTTGGGTGGTTTCATTGGTCCAGCGGGCTGCCGCCTCACAACAAAGGATAAACGAGTTCTTAGATACTAAACCTGCTGTCGACCCCGATTCAGGTTATGAAATTGAATTCAAAGGCCAGATTGAATTCAAAAATGTATCCTTTACTTATCCAAATACGGATACCGAAGTCTTGAGGGATGTTTCGTTTCGGATCAGTCCAGGTAAATCTTTGGCAATTACAGGCGGTACCGGGTCAGGTAAGTCGACATTGGCTCTGCTGTTGATGCGGTTTTGTGATCCAACTCATGGTGCGGTTTTGGTAGATGGAATTGACTTGCGTAAAGTCTCTCTAGGGTCATACAGGCGGCAAACAGGTTTTGTGCCTCAAGAAGTCTTTTTATTTAGCGATTCGGTGGCAGGAAACATTGCTTTTGGGCTCAAGATTGATGAAGTGGATTCTGAAATCAGGAAAAAGGTGGAGGATATGGCGGACGTAGCCTGTGTTTCTACCGACATAAAATCGTTTCCCAACGGTTATGAGACCATGGTAGGGGAGCGGGGTATTACTTTGTCGGGCGGGCAAAAGCAGCGTATTTCTTTGGCCAGGGCGCTTATTCGAAATCCAAATTTGTTGGTATTGGATGACTGTTTGTCGGCCGTAGATACCATCACAGAAGAAAGGATATTGGATTCGCTAGAGCGCAACTTGAAGGGCAAGACATCTGTTTTGATCAGCCATAGAATTTCCACTGTAATGTCGGCCGACGATATCTTGGTACTCGACCAAGGTCGGATTGTTGAGCATGGAACCCATGCTGAATTGATGAATACGCGCGGATTTTATTTTGAAATGTTTGAAAGACAAAGGATTGAGGACAAATTGAAGGGCTAAGCCCCATTGTTGATTACTTCCTTACAATTTAGCCAAGGTCTTTGCCAAACTGTTGTTTTTCTTATAGCTTTGTCTCAAACCAATAAGATTTACATGGCTGAATTTGACAGTAATGACCAACCAAGCGATTTGTTTGCCAAGGCGGTTAGAGCAGGTAAACGAACCTATTTTTTTGATGTAAGATCTACCAGAAACAACGATTATTATCTCACTATTACCGAGAGCAAGCGTCGTTTTTCTGAGGGCAGCGACAGGCCTTTTTTCGAGAAACACAAGATTTTTCTCTATAAGGAAGATTTTGAAAAATTCATTGAGGGCCTGCAGGACGCTATTGATTACATCAAAGCCAACCTTCCAGAAGACACTCGCCAACAAGGAAGCAACAATCAAGAAGGTGGCTCAAACACCGGTCCTAATTCCAGTTCTTATTCCGTCGAAAACTTCGAGGATTTGTAGTTCACTAAATTTCTAAGCTGAAAGCAACCAGCAAGGTAATTCGCGCGTCTTATTAATTGCACAATTGTGAAACCTCAAATTTCAAACAACACACACAATTTATAACCACAAACAAACCAAGAATATGTTCAAAAAGTCGCTGCTGCTATTGTCGGGTTTACTGATTTTTGTTCTGAACAATGTTAGTGCTCAGGCGCCATGTATTGGCTCCCAGTCAATGACCGCCAATCCAGTACCTGCCGGCAACAACACCTATGTGGTAGGCACCACCGTGACTTTTTGCTATACACTTACCAACTACGCCCAATCTGGCGCAGATTGGATCGCTGGTTTCGCCATCACTCTAGGACCAGGTTGGGATCCGAACTCGCTTACGCCTCTAACACCACCTAACAGTTGCGACGGTCTGGGCACTTGGGATTGGTATACTTCCTGTACTGGTACTGCTTCCGGTACCACATGGGGTCCTGGCTTTTATTACGACACTCCTGCAGGCAGTCCCAATTTCGCTCTCGATGGAATCCCTGGAAATAACTTCGGAGATAATTGTCAAAACAGTTCATGGGATTTCTGTTTCACTGTAACAGTTGGCCCATGCGCATCAGCTAGCAATGCACCATTGAACGTAGGTATTCAAGCGCTTTCTGATTATCAGGCAGGTTCTTGGGGTAACGATGCTTGTTTCGATCCTCCATTTACCGCTCCAGCCCAATGGCCTAGCGGAGTTCCATCCGCTCAATGTAATTGCGTTCTAATCGTTCCCAACATTACTATAACCAATGTTTCATGTGCCGGTCAAAACAACGGAGCGGTAACTGTTTTCCCACAAGGTGTGGCTCCCTATTCTTACCAATGGAGCAATGGGGCAACCTCCCAAACCATTTCCAATCTTGCTCCGGGCATTTATACTTGTACGGTTACAGACTCAACACAGTGTACCAAAACCGTAACCGTACCGGTTTCTGGCGCTCAACCAATAGTGCTGAATGAAACAGTTTCCGGAAATGTGTGCGACAACGCGAGTGGATCCATCACCCTTGCGCCTACAGGAGGCACGGGGCAAAACTTCACTTATTTGTGGAGTAACGGAGCCACATCGTCTAGCGTTTCTGGCTTGGCAGGCGGCACCTACACAGTTACAGTAACAGATGCCAATGGCTGTACACAAACAGGATCATTCAACATTAACCTTGTTGTGCCATTAACGGTTAATTCAGGTGGAAATCAAAGTACCTGTAGCGGTGATCCTGTAACAATCGCCGGTGTTGCCAGCGGTGGCGCTTTGCCATATTCCTACACTTGGAGCAATGGTGCTATCAGTGGTGCACAATCTGTCAACCCATCAAGCACTACCGTTTATACGTTGACAGTAACGGATGTCAACGGCTGCTCTTCGCAAGCTTCGGTAACAGTTGACGTGACCCCATATCCTACTCTTCAAGTCAGTCAGGATTTGGACATTTGTTTCCAGGCATCCACTCAACTATCTGCCAGCGGTGCTACAACTTATAGTTGGTCGCCATCTGCAGGACTCAGCGATCCCAATATCGCCAATCCAACAGCGAATCCTTTAACGACCACCACTTATGTGGTAACAGCGGCTAATGGTAGTTGCGTTACCACCGACTCGGTTACCGTTACCGTTCTGCCTGAAATCATTCCCTCCTTCGTACCTGATACCCTGCAAGGTTTCACGCCTTTCACTGTTAATTTCAATAATACATCTTCCGGAGCCAACACATACAATTGGGCTTTTGGAGACGGAAACATATCTGCCGATCAGAACCCTACTCACATCTATGAGACTATGGGCCAATACACCGTTCTGTTAACCGCAACCAATGCACTTGGATGTTCAGACACGGTTTCGTTCTCGTACATCATTGTTGACTCGTTCTCCAGTTTGTTCATTCCGAATATTTTCACACCCAACGGCGATAACTTGAACGATGTTTTCCACTTCGATGAGCTTGCAATCGTTGAAATCTCCTGCACCATTTTCAACAGGTGGGGTAAAGAGGTTTATTCTTGGAGTGAGTTGGAGTCTGGATGGGACGGAAAGTCAACGGATGGAACAGAGCTTCCAGAAGGCTCCTATATCTATGTCGTAAAGGCAACAGGTATAGAGGGAAAAACCTATGATTTAAGTGGGTTTTTCCAGTTGGTAAGAGGTAAGTAAGCTCGGATTACCAGAGTTTCTTGTCTAGCCTCCTCATTTGCAGAGGATAATTATTTCGCGTACGTTAAAACATTTTATCGGTTGTTGATAAATTCTTTTAAACTGCTTTCGTCAAGTTTAAAGAAACATTACTTTTCGGTCATGAAATTGTAAAAACGTGATTACCTATTCTTGTCATGTTTGAGTTTACAATGATTGATTAAGGGATTTAACCAAACAACATTCTTGAAGGATGCGTCAGCTTAAAATCACCAAATCCATCACCAACAGGGAGAATGCCTCCCTCGAAAAGTATTTGCAGGAAATCGGCCGCGAAGGTCTGATCACCGCCGAAGAGGAGGTGAAATTGGCTCGAAGGATCAAACAAGGCGATCAATGGGCGCTCGAGAAGCTCACACGAGCCAACCTTCGCTTCGTGGTCTCGGTGGCTAAGCAGTACCAGAATCAAGGGCTCAGCCTTCCTGATTTGATCAATGAAGGTAATCTCGGTCTTATCAAAGCCGCTAAGCGTTTCGATGAGACCCGTGGGTTCAAATTCATTTCATATGCCGTATGGTGGATTCGTCAGTCGATCATGCAAGCCCTGGCGGAACAGTCTAGGATCGTACGTTTACCCATCAACCAACTGGGCTCTGTGAACAGGATAAAGAAGGCCTTTTCTGCATTGGAACAGAAGTACGAACGCGAACCAAGTCACAGCGAGATTTCTGAAGCGCTGGAATTACCTGAGGAAAGTGTGGCTAACACCATGAAAATTTCAGGAAAGCACGTAAGTATGGACGCCCCTTTTGTAGCGGGCGAAGAACATAGCCTATTGGATGTTTTGGAAAACCCGGACGCACCACTGGCGGATGGTCTGCTTATGAATGAGTCATTGAACCAGGAAATCAATCGTTCTCTCGGTACTTTAACTCAAAGGGAAAGTGAAGTTGTAAAGTTGTTTTATGGCATTGGCTGCAACCATAGTTTTACCTTGGAGGAGATTGCTGACAAGTTCGATTTAACCAAGGAGCGTGTCCGACAAATAAAGGAGAAGGCAATCCGTAGATTAAGGCACAACTCTCGCAGTAAGTTGCTTAAGTCTTACTTGGGCTGATTCCCAAGGCGCGCAACAAAGCTTCTTTTATTTCTACCTGTCCTATAGGTTTGGTTAGTATTTCTTGGATACCTGAATCCTTCGCTGCCACTCGATCCAATTCATCAGCATAACCTGTTAGGGCCAATACAGGTATAGTGGCCAAGGTCGCATTATCCGACATCCTGATGCTATTAGCCAACTCAAAGCCTCCCATTACAGGCATTTGGATGTCAGTTAAAACAATATCGAAATTTTCTTCACCACACAACTTTTCCAATGCATGGATTCCATTGTCTGCAGTAGTTACGCAGCAGCCCAAGTTTTCAATCATTTTTTTCAAAAGCATCTGATTGATCTTATTGTCATCAACCAATAAAACACTTACATCCAGTAAAGAAGAAACTGTTGTCATGGATTGGATGTGGGATTGATGCGTACACCAATCAATTCAATCAATCGTTCACTGGCAGCATTAGGATTGTAAACGGAGTTCCGCACATCACCGCGATTGTCACTCACTCCTGATTTGGAAAGAGATTCGCCGGCGGGTACTTCGGTCAACTTCAACTTGCCCGAATCAAAATAAGAGCGTAAAGCACCGTTATTGTATTGGCGCAGATAATTCTGCAAACTGGAAATTCGCCTTCTAGAGAGGTTTACGTTGTAGGCGGTTTCAGCCAATGGACTGGCACGGCCTCTGATTTCCAACTCCAATACAACACCCGCTTTCATCGCTTTTTCAACCTTCGCACAAAATCCATTCAACATGTTCCACGCATAAGTAACCGTATTGGTGAAGAATGAATCGATTTCGGTATCAGAAATCTTTCGATCGCGCTTCCCATCCGCATAATTTTGCTTATAATCAGGTATGCGTGAAATGTAATCGCGGTATAGCTTGTCGTAACTTTTATTTGTGGTAACAGCCAATGTGCGTTTATCAGGTTCGTCGTTGTCGAAATACAAGCTTAACGGAAGAAAATCCTCATAATACTCTTTATTGATAGGGTCTGCCTTTAAAGTCGAGTCCACTTTAGGTGTATCCGAAACCGCCACTACTAGCGTGTCAATTTTTAAAGGCTCATGGTAATATATATCATAACAACAGGTCTTGCTGGCTATGAAAAGTGATCCGGTTCTATTGGATGTCAAGGTTCCTTTTTCATCATGGTTATTTATGGTGAAATAAACATCGTTTTGACTCGTGTTATACCCTTTCCCGATATTTTCAGGAGCAGAAAATGCTCCATTCTCCCTGTTGCTTTTGAATATGTCCATTCCGCCTAATCCGGCATGACCATAACTGCTGAAGTATAATACCCCATGCCTGGTATCCATGTACGGCGTCATCTCATCGTCGAAGGTGTTGATTGTCGACCCTAGGTTAACCGGTTCCGAAAATCGCATATTCGCATCGAAATCGCTTTTCCATAAATCCATTTTCCCCAATCCTCCTGGCCTGTCTGACGCAAAATACAAAGTGTATCCTTCGGCTCCTCGGGCCTCAATGGTAGGTTGGGTGGTGGTGTAACTGCTACCTGAATTCACAGCACCTATGATCATCTCAGGTTTCGACCACTTCCCTGAATTGATTTTACTGTAGTATAAACGGCATGGCCTTTTGCCGTCTGCTGGTTCTAAACAACGCGAGACTATAACCAGCCGATGGACTGGACTAAATCCTGCATTTCCATTGTGTTGAGGAGGGTCGTTGACCATTGCGGCAATCGGAGCCGGTTTTTTATTGGGCGTGGTGCTTCATTCGGATTTGAGTATTCGTGCAACGACATAAGGCTTGTTCTTCTGCTCTTTTGGTTCATACAAAAAGCGCAGTGATGCATAATACATCACAGAATCGCCCGAAATACTGGCCCCGAAATCTGAGAATTTGGAATTTACTTCGTTTCCTGCATTGACTACAGTGGCTTTCAAGGATTGCTTATCCAAGGCCAATACTTGTTCGCAATATCCTGATTCGGTTTTTGCTTTGAGTACGAAATAACTCGAGTCTTGTACATTTTTAGATGCATAGTCGCCAAATAAGCGGCAAGCAGATCCATAATCGGCATTGTATTTTTTCATCTCAGCCATATAGAAAAGTGCCAAGGGGTATGAATTGGTTTTGTCATTCCCGAACACTTTGCCATACCAGGCCTCAGCTTTCTCATAATCCTTGTATAGTCTGCATGCCTCTGCCATTCGGTAATCCAAAGCCACATCACCGGTTTCAAACTCCAAGGCTTTCTTGTAGTACTCGACTGCTTCGGGATACCGCGCCTCGTTGAAAGCCTCATCGCCCGCCCGTAACCATGCATTGAAGGTTTGAGCAACGACATCACAATGCGATGCAAGAAACACCACGACCAGCGTAAAGATTTGGATACAAAAGTTTTTCAATACAATGGACATGGCGGCTTGATGCCAGTGGATTTCACTTTTTTGATGATGTAAGAAAGCGATAGTTCATAGCCACCACGACCATTGCTGGCTCTGTCAAGGTCGCTGGTGTTCACATCATAGGAGATTCCCAATCGGAGAGAGTTATATAAGATGCCGGCATAAGGAATCACCGCATCCCCCGATCTTAGCCAAGCTCCAGCAGCAAAAGCATACGTTCGCCCAGGTAATTCACTCAGCATATACTGTGCAGACGTTCCAAATGTGAGCTCATTGTTTCCTCCTTGTGTCATCCATAGGGCTGAAGGTTGTAACTGTAACTTGCCAGTCAAAGGAACCACGAATGACAAATGGTTTTGCAGTCTTGGATACAATCGCACTTTGCTACTGAAAAAGCCATCATTAGGACGGTTCAAATGTTGAATGGATGAACCTAATCCTATTGTTAGTCCTTGTTCACTCTTGTAAGCGTATTGGAAGCCTAAGCCTATATCCATATAGGCGTGGTTGTTATTGTCGAAATTTTCGGTGTTTCCCATTGCTGGATTGAACACATCACCATCATATTGTTCGTCGAATGTCAATGCACTGTAATCAATACTGCGTAGCGTTACTCCTAATTGTAATCCGCCACCTATAAAATGTGTAGAGTCACTACCTACCGCACGCATCAGAGCAACATTTCCCATCAGCGAATTGGTGCCCATTTTTGAGTCACCGGCTCGGTCATTGTTGAACACAAATCCAGTAGCAACACGGGAGCGGTTTTTGGAAAGAGCATTCAAAGATGACTCGAATGAGCCTGAAAAGCCGATAAAGGGGGTGGTTATCGATTTCCATTGATTGCGATGGTTGGCTACAAAGCGGTAATCACCATCGAAGAATCCGGTATTGGCAGGATTCAAGTTCAATGGGCTTGCTCCAAACTGCGACCAATGCGGGTCTTGCGCTTGCGCGGATGTGCCCATCCCCGCAAGGGAAACCAATAATGCGGCCCATGCAGCATGTATCAGGTGCGATATGCGAATCGTAATGCTGCTCATCTGATCAGGCTAATGTTACCCTTCTTGAAGAAGCGTTGGTTGTCGAAGCATATGGCATCCAGGTAATACACGTAAACTGCTGGGGTAGCAACTTTCCCTTCGTATGTTCCATCCCAGCCAATGGCAGGATCGTTC
>JBKDSL010000101.1:0-3737 GCA_046340555.1 Bacteroidota bacterium | reverse complement strand
GGTCAGTTGCACCAATAAGCTTCCTGAAATCCTCTACTGCATTTTCTTTTTCCAAAATCGCAGCAACGATTGGACCGGATGACATATACTTCACCAATTCACCGTAAAAATGACGTTCCTTGTGAACCTCATAGAATTTACCGGCTGTATCACCAGTAAGGTGGGTATATTTCATAGCGATGATCTTGAATCCTGCGCCAATAATCATGTCTAAAATTTTGCCGATGTGTCCATTTTCTACAGCATCGGGCTTGAGCATTGTGAATGTCCTGTTTGTTGCCACTTTATTTGAATTTTGGGATGCAAAGGTATGAATTTCATCGCTTCACTGCAATCATGTTGCCAAATACCAACTCCAAGGCTTTGAAAAGCATCGAATTGGTTATTTTTACACCATGATACCAGACTTTAACCTAGCTGATATAGATCTGCTTAAGGCGTTTTTGGACCGGCCTAGAAAATTGGTTGTTACAACCCACCATCGTCCAGATGGAGATGCTATGGGGTCTTCGCTTGCACTAGGGGCGTTCTTAGAACGTAAAGGCCATCAGGTAAGCTTAGTAACTCCAAGTGACTATCCCGATTTTTTACTTTGGATGCCGGGTCAACATATGGTGACGAGCTTTGATCAGGAGCCAAATAAATGTTTGGATGCTATTAGAGATGCAGAGGGACTATTCTGCTTGGATTTCAATACGCCATCAAGAACCGAAAAGTTAGCAAACGCCATTTCCCAATGTGCTGCGCTAAAAGTAATGGTCGATCATCATTTGGATCCCGCACCTTTCTGCGATATCACATTTTCATTCAATAAATCTTGTGCAACATCTGAGTTGGTTTTCCACTTGATTGATAAGCTGGATAGTGTGGATTCTATAAATTCAGCAATGGCTACTTGCCTTTATACCGGCATCATGACCGATACCGGATCATTTAGGTTCTCATCCATGACCGCCGATACCCATTCGATTATTGCAAAGTTGATTCAATGCGGGGCATCCAACCATGAGATACATGAGCAGATATACGACAACTTTTCAATCGATCGCACTCGTTTTCTAGGATTCTGCATTAATGAAAAGTTACATGTGCTTCCGGAATATCGAACGGCATATATAGCTATTTCACATTCAGAATTAGATCAGTTTAATCATCAGGCAGGTGACACCGAAGGCATAGTAAATTTCGCCCTAGGCATTAAAGGTATCCGATTGGCTGCCTTCTTTTGCGAGCGTGATGGAATGATTAAGATTTCTTTCCGATCGAAAGGCGATTTTTCAGTAAAGGAGCTGTCATCCATGTATTTTTCCGGAGGTGGACATACCAATGCCGCAGGTGGTAAAAGCCTTGACTCCTTGGAAGATACTGTCAAGAGGTTTGTTGAAATATTGCCCAATTATTGCGAACATCTTGCACCATGAAGAGCGTAATAAATACTTGGTGCTTTTTCAAAGTCTTTTTTTTGATAACTATATCAACCAGCATTCTTTGTGCCTGCAAAGAAAAAAGGGGTATAACTATCGGAGTTACTCCTCCCGACACTTCTTCTGAATCCATGATTAGGAAACAAAAGGAAATCATGAAAAACGAGTCACAAGACATCGATCTTTATATTTCCAGAAGAGGTTACAAAATGAATATCACACAAACAGGATTAAGATACCAGATAAATCCTTCCAATATAGAAGGTGACTCCGTAAGAGCACTCGATCAGGTGTCAATCGATTACAAAGTGTCTTTGTTAACCGGCGAAACTGTTTATTCATCCGATTCAACTGGATCTATGAGTATAACAATTGGAAGGTCAGATGTGGCTAATGGATTGCAGGAGGGATTGCAGTTAATGCGCACAGGTGAACGGGCATTATTTATTATTCCATCGCATTTGGCATATGGCCTTACTGGCGATGGTGATAAGATTTCCGGCTTCCAAACCCTAGTTATAGAGATCGAATCCTTGAATAAAGACCTTAATAAATAGAAACCAAATCACATTATGTTTGCAAGGACCCTTACAGTGCTTATATTTTTCTACGTTTTCCTTTTGTCATCTTGTGGCACAGACTCAGAAGGGTATCGTGAAACCGCCGATGGATTACGTTATAAGTTTATTGACAACAGTAATGGCGATTCTCCAGAAATAGGTGATTTGATGGTTATGCATATCGCATATTCCAATGACAAGGATTCTTTGTTGTTCGATTCCAAACTACTTGTGGATTCATTTTCTGTAATTCTAGTAGAACCCACATTCAAGGGTGGGGTAGAAGAGGGCTTCGCTATGATGAGCGCTGGTGATAGTGCCGTGTTCAAGGTTCGTGCTGACTCGCTATTTGAAAAAACTTTCAAAGGGCAATCACCTTATAAGCACCAAAAGGACGAATGGATCATTTTCAAAGTGAAAATGGTCAAATATTACTCTAAATCGATTGCGGATTCAATTCAAGTTGCAACGGATTTACGCAAAAGGAGAGAAGAGTTTGCTGTACTCGATAGTTTTCTCCAAATAAATGATATGGATGTTGAGCCTACTTCATCAGGTTCATATATCAAAGTAATGTCCAATGGAGCTGGAGAGCCAGCAGTTAAGGGTGATACAGTTGTAATATCCTATAAGGGCATGCTTATGAATGGTTATGTTTTCGACTCTACTGTGACCAAGCCATTTGAATTTGTAGTTGGTGTAACACCGGTAATCCAAGGGTGGGCTGATTGCGTTCCTAAATTGGTGAAAGGTGATGTCGCTAAATTTGCTTTCCCTTCAGACTTGGGATACGGTGCAATCGATCAGGGTGATATTCCACCGTATTCGCCACTCTATTTTGAAGTCCGTATTGTGGATATTAAGCGTAGTGGAAAATCAGGATCTTGATGATCCTATTAAAAACACGGTAGGGATATCTTTTAAATTAGGCTTGACCACTTGGCGCCAAACGTTTATTTTTTGGGTTTTGATGTATTGCTCTGGTCCAGATATATCAGAGGCCACACACAATAATATTTCACCACCTAGGGAATACAGCAAATCATCAAAAAGTTGATCGTTACGGTATGGCGTCTCTATAAAGATATGCGTAAAACCTGACTTTCTGGAAATGGATTCCAAATCCTTGAGCATTGATTTCCTATCTGATTTTTCTTTGGGCAAGTAACCATGAAAACTGAAATTTTGTCCATTCAGACCTGATGCTGCCAGTGCCAAAAACAAGGAGGATGGCCCTACTAAAGGAACAACCTGAACACCCAAACCGTGAGCCATAATAACAACCTCTGATCCCGGGTCTGCTAGTCCAGGCATTCCAGACTCGCTCATTACACCAACATTTTGACCATTTAACAACGAACTATTGAAAATGTCCAATAGAAGTTCTCTGTTGGAATGATGTTTGTCTAATTGATGTACAGCAATTTCTTGCAACGATTTACCAACTAAAAAAGTCTTTAGATATGCCCTGGCTGTTTTAGCATTTTCAACAATGAAAACATCCAATGAACGAGATATTTCCAATACGGATAAAGGCAATATCTGATTAGCCGAACAATTGCCAATGGGGACTGGGATGAGATACAGTGTTCCTTTTTTTGGATCGGACATTTAATTCAATCAACTTTTAATTTTAAAACGATTGCACGGCAAGCTTCATCAATAAGTTGGTATACCTGCTCAAACGCATCATCCGACATTCGGTATGGATCAGGAACGTCAAACAATTCATTAGTTCCTGCAAATTCAAGTA
>JBKDSL010000100.1:0-35136 GCA_046340555.1 Bacteroidota bacterium | reverse complement strand
ATCCTCAGCCATAACAGTTAAATTATGAAGTTTTGATTGTTAGCTTAATTACAAACAAGGTAATTTTTAATCAAAATTGAACCGTTTTTTTCTAGAATATTTTGGCGGATTTAATTCAACTGAAATATTGTTTTACAGGTTTTGGTGTCTTTAGTAATCTGTTTCACTTTTTGCTTGCCCAAAAAGTAACCAAAAAGGGCACCACTCCCGATAGCTATCGGGAAACCAACCACCTGCTCGGCCTTGTCGCACAAACCAACACCCCCGGGCCGGCCGAGCTGGCGGTTCGCACTTTTCGTGGACAACCCACGCGCCGATGTCTTCAAGTTTTTGATTGAGGTTGAAAAATCAACTGTAATCTCCTCAATGACTAATGACCAATTAACCAATGACCATCACATCTGGTACTGCTACTGCCACTGGTACTTTTTCGCGCGCCTACCTTCTCCCCAATGACTAATTTACCAATGACCATAAAAACAGTTAATGCAACTGGTACTGTTACTAGTAATATTTCCCAATGACCAATCACTAATGACCATCATAGCTGCTACTGTTACTGCCACTGTTACTGGAACTAATTCGTTCGCCTCCCGCCACCGCCTACCTACTCCCCAATGACCAATTAACCAATGACCATCACAACTGCCACTGGTACTTTTCTTCCGTCTATCTACTCCCTAATGACTAATGACCAATTAACCAAAGACTACTCCGCCATTTCTTTCATCGTGGCGGTAATCACTTCACCGTAACTGGTCTCGAAGGTATCGGCGCACCATTTGATCAGCATCGTGCGTTGTTCGCCCTTGAGCCACATCATGGCTTTTTGCAGCTCTTTTTTGAACAGTACAGGGTCGAAGCTAACCTTGGTCAATATCTCTTTTGAATACTCCAGCATGTCTTTGAAAACTATACAAAGCTACCATGCCATGGAGGGGCTATGGAGTCAAAATAACAGAGGATATTACATCCACCTTACACCTTTATTGCTCGCCCCAGCGGTAGACACCGTGCTCTGAGCCTGTCGAAGGGTGGCGTAAACCAGCCAAATCAATTACACGATCGATTACCGTAGCGGCCACGGCTTCAATGGTTTGGGGGCGACTGTAAAAAGAGGGCGAGGCCGGACAAACTATGCCGCCGGCTTCGGTTACAGCCTTCATGTTGTTGATGTGGATGAGGTTGATGGGTGTGTCGCGGGTAACGAGTATCAGCTTGCGACGCTCTTTCAAAACCACGTCGGCAGCACGTGTCATCAGGTCGTTGGAGATACCGGTCGCTATCCGCGCAAGCGTGCCCATAGAGCATGGACAAACAATCATGGTGCCGTAACGGGCGCTGCCGCTGGCGAAAGGCGCCATGAAGTCGGATTTGTCGTAAAAACGAAAAGGGTAGTTATCATAATCCTCATTGCCGAGCTCGTATTTCCACACGTCTTTGGCATTATCAGACATCACCACGCCAACGGCTTCGATTTGATTCGAAAGTGCATGCAGTTTATCGAACAACACCTTCGCATAAATGGCGCCACTCGCGCCACCAACCCCAACTACTATCTTGTGTTTATCGATCATGGGGCTGCAGGTTTATTGAACCGGTATTGCAAGGCGAAAAGCAATACGGTATTGTATTGCCCTCGATTCCATTGGTAGGTTTGCCCGGATAAGTGCGGGCGTATGGGAAGTATGGATGTTTCGAACCGGCTTACCACCGAGAAATTATCGGCAAAACGGTATTGGATGCCGCCACCTGCTCCCACTTCAATGCGGTCGAACGGTCGAGGCTCGTTCCAATAGAATGGTCCGTTCTGGTCCTCTTCTTTGGAGGATAACAAGGCCCCGATGATGGGCCCTGCTTCCAACGCGATACGGTCAGAATGCTTGTATTGCAGCAACACAGGGAATTCAAAGTAATTCAATCGGAGCAGGTACTCGGTGTAATCTTCATTGTCGGGATCGGCGGTTTTACGACTCCCTTTCTGCACAAAAAGTATTTCCAGGTTCAGGTCTATTTTTTTCCCTACGGGGATGCCTACTACGCCGCCCACTAAGCCACCAAATTGGTCGTAGCCGCTGAGATTATCACCCGAAACTTGTGTGGTGGCAATACCTCCTTTAACGGCCGCATGGAAGCTCTGTGCGCACAGTTGTAGCGGCAACAGGAAAAAAAGTGGAATGAGGTAAAACAGTCGCATGGTTGCTTATACAACAACCTAACTACTCCAGATGTTTTTGTTCCACCTGGATGATTTCCTTGGTGGCATCGTTGTACAAGAATACCACCAACGACATATGCTTGGCATCCCATCCGGTGTTAAGGGTGGTGCTGTAGTTGCGGATGGCGGTTTCTCCGGCCAATGTATTGGAGATGGTTTCGCCGTAGGTGCCGCTCATAGAGCCGCGCAACACTTCGCGGTGCACGTAGTTCTCTACATCGGAAGGGCTGGCATCATAATCCTTCTGCCACTTCACAATGCTGTCTTCAACCAGGTAAATGGCGAGCTTATGAGTTCCGGATAAGTCGCTGGCGAAGTCCAATTGCACTTGCGCGTCCAATTGACGCGTGGTGGTATCGTATTCTGCGGAAACATCGATGCGTACTGGCAAAGGCTCGGTGGAGTTCAGTATGTTGGCTACTTCGGCTCCCCATGCGGTGTAAGGAACAATGAAACTACCGTTCAGTTTCTTGCGGTTTACCATGCCATTGGGATTGCCGGCCAGCGAAATGCCGAAATCGGTATCGATTGTTGTGCTCTCGGTACATTTGAAATCGTACGTGTAGGGTGGGATGTTGGTGCTGGCAAAAAATCCCGCGTGTACTGATACCACAACCAGTCGGTCGCCGTAGGTCTGTTTGAGATCGTATACGGAGCGTGTGGCGCGCGGACAAAACCCGCATTTGTGACCGGTGAAATCCTCAACCAACACATTACGCTCACCCGCAGGAACCACCACAGGGATCTTGTAAGGAGCGGTGATCTTGTCGCATGCGTTGAACGCGATGGCTAAGCTGATGGCTGATACAATGGCTAATATCTTTTTCATGTTCATTTTTTAGAATGAGCTGGTGATGGAGATGGAGAATCCGTTTGATGCGGGTACGTTTCGGCATACACCGCCAACGCACAACAGGCCCTGGCGTTGTTTGCCGTAAGCCAACGCAACACGGTTGGCGCCTCGGGTATAGCCCATGGAGCCGTTCCAATAGTGGATACGCTTTGCAGAATCTTCGTTTCCGTAATTGTATTCATCGAAAAACGCAAAGAACCAATTGGGGGAAATCGAATACTCTACCAAGCCTAGTGCCCAATTGCCGCGGTCCGACAAAGTGTATAGGTGTTGCAGCTCGGTACGTATGCTATGTGTTTTGCTGATCTTGTATTGGAACTCCGCAATGGCGGTATGTGCAGTAACGGTGTCTTTGCCTTCGCCGGTGAGGTTCTGGTCGTAAACAGTGTAGATGTAATTCAAGATAACTTTCAGGTCTTTGTTCACTTTCTTCTGCATCTCAAAAGATACCTCCTCGAAATACCTGGATGCTGCAAAATCGGTGAACAGGTTCGACCAGGTGTCGGTGACATTGGTGGAGTAGCCCAAGCCGTTGTTGGTGCCTGTGGTGTCCAGGTTAGCCGATTTGGAATAGTTCACCGATATGTAAGTGCCGTTGGTTCCACCCAACACCGAGCCCTTTTTGAAATTGTAAAACAATTCTGTTTGGAAAGCCGCTTCACCTTTGGCTTGTGATGCGTATGGATACAAGGTGGCCAATCGGTAGGTTTGTTGCTTGGTTAAAGCTGGCAGGTAGTTTACGGCCAATACGTTTCCGGTAGCACTGCGATCAGAGCGGAACGACATGTTGTCGATATGTTTGGCCGAAACCGAAACGCCCAATCCTTTCTTGGTGTATGTGGCATTGAAATACGCGCCGTAACCGTTTTTGTAAATGCCCGATGGGAATGCAAGGGATGCATTCTCCAATGATGGATCGTTGCTCTTGAACGCGTATTCTCCATACACCCTCCAACCTCCTCGGTTGAGTGTGGTTCGCGCCGACCAAGCCAACACGTTGTTTGGAATCTTATAAATAGGATCTTCGGCTTTCTGGTATTTGCTTACCGCGCTTGCGCCGATGGTGATGCGTGTTTTATGTTCGGCCCACGATTTGATGGCTTCGGATAGGGAAACCTCTCCATCCACTCCACGCACGATGCCTGGCCCCTTGTCAAAGAAAAACCGTTGCTCACCGATGATACCTTTCAGATAAACACCAGGATGCGGATTGTATTTCACACGCAAGCCGTCCATGGCGTTGTCGATGCCCAAATTGCGCTCTTCATAACTGCGAAAGATGAGTCCGCTACCGAACTGGTCGTAGAAGTTACCTAGGGTCACTTCCAACTCATCCGCTGTGTAAGTAGCATAACGGTAAGTGATGCCCGAACCTTTGTACCGCGAATCGAATCCCAGCATCGGATTGAGGTACGACTCGTAACGCAAACCGGCAGAGAACTTGTCGCGGGATACCACGATGTTGCCAAAACCGTTCGACAAAATGCTTTCGGGCACTTCGGGTGCGCCGATCAAAGAGTCTTTCAGATAGTATTGTGCATCGAGCTGGAAGTTGCCGTGCACCTCGAAAGGCAAGGTGTTGGTTTGTGCGGATGCGCTTCCAGCGAATCCTAGTGCAACCGCAACGAGGGCGGCTTTCAGAATATGTTTGGCCATACGGGGCGGGGTGATCGTTTTTGGAATTTTACTTTCCTGCAGCGGCTTTCACTTTTTCAAACAGCTTGTCTTCGTCGCCAGGCGCAAAGGAGGTATGCTGGTTAATTACCTCACGCTTTCCGTTCAACAGGAAAGTATGAGGCACCATGTTCACGTTCATGGCTCGGCGGAAGTCGCTGTTCACGTCGAGGTAGGATTCATATTCCCAACCTTTGGCATTCAGAAACGGCGCCACGGAAGAGGTGGTGCGTGTATCGTCGATAGATACAATAACAAGCTTCACCCCGGTTTGTTCGCGCCAATCGGCATATACCTCATGGATGGTTTCCAGCTCCTTGATGCAGGGCTTACACCAGGTGGCCCAGAAACTGATGATCATGGGCTTGCCATCGTTGGAGATGGTGTTGGTAGAAACAGTAGCCCCCTCCATGTTCTTGATTTTCACATCTGGAACGCTTTGTGCTTGGGCGGTAAAGGCGGCAACCGCCAGGGTAATGGCCGTTAAGAGCTTTTTCATAGTCTTGATAGAGAGGTTGTAAAGTTAAGGATTCGGAAATTGTCAACCAACATGAGCAACAACCTTGCCGAAAAAGGGGTGGGTGGTAGGTCGTAGGTGGTAGATACAACCCACTACCCAAATTCCCAGGACTATTTATTGAATCGAATGATCTTCCAAAGCACAGGAAAGGTGGTCACCACGAAAATGCCGATCACAATCTTATCGAGGTATTCCTTCACATACGGGTTATCGCCCAGCACAAAGCCCAACGATACTAAGCTGAAAACCCAAACCAAGGCTCCAATTAAATTGTAGTGAACGAACTTTTTGAAATCCATTTCCACCACGCCGGCCACTATGGGGGCAAAGGTTCTTACGATCGGCAGAAAGCGTGCAATGATGATGGCGCTACCACCCTTTTTGTTATAAAAATCCCGTGCTTGCTCCAAGTGCTTTTTCTTGAACAAAAACGAGTCTTTACGCTCAAACAACAGCTGCCCCGATTTTTTACCGAACCAATAACCAACAAAGTTCCCTAGTATGGCGCAGATAGAAATCCCGGTGTTCCAAAAAACAAGGTTCGACCACCCATGGTCGAACGGATACATTGAGTTGGCGATGATCATGCCCGTGATGAATAGCAGATAATCACCAGGAAGAAAGAATCCGACAAACAATCCGGTTTCTGCAAAAACGATGAGCATCACCAAGTAGAGCCCCCCATTGGAAATGATCCATTCGGCATCGGCCAGGTTTTTTATGAAGTCGATAATCTCCGTCATATTTGGGGTTTTGGATGCCGTTCAGGATCGCATGCGAAGCTGTACAATGCGGTCAGTTAACTTCAGTTTCGGGACTGGTTTCGTCGGGCACCTCGGTGAGATGAAAATTGTTGAAACCATCGCCGATGGCGATGTGTATCTCACGTACCTGCAACAGGTCGAGCAAAGCCAAGAAAATGAAACAACCGTGTATCTTCGACTGGCATGCCGAGAAAAGGTCGAGGAAAGTGACGTTCGATTTCAGTCGTACCAATCGGCGTATGTTGTCACGCTCTTGTCCGATGGTGAAAGGATACTGCACTACCGTATGGCTCTTGCGCTCTTCATTGTACTTGAATCGCTCCATCACTTTTTCGAAGGTCACCATGAGCTTGAACAGGGTGAGCGCATTCAACTCGGACTGATAGTTGGAGCCGTCGGCCGTCATGGCGATGGATGAAAGCTCGGTGGAGATGTTCCCGCGTTCTTGCTTCATGGAACGCTCCTCCTCCATGCGCTTGAAGTCCTCGGCAGCCTCTTTGTATTGCTTGTACTCTAATAGTTGACGTACCAGATCTTGACGCGGATCAATCTCGTTGCCCTGCTCATCCTTAGGCAAACGGGGCAACAACATTTTCGCTTTGATGCGCATCAGCGTGCTGGCCACCAATATGAACTCGCTGGCCAATTCGATGTTCATCGATTCGGCATGGCGGATGTATTCGAAGAAATCGTTGGTGATGGTGGAAATCGGGATGTTGTGGATGTCTAACTCGTCCCGCTCAATGAAAAACAGCAACAAGTCAAACGGCCCTTCAAACTGGGGCAGCTTGATTTCATACTGTACGGGGTTATTCAGGATTTCCAAAACCTATTGGATTTTCAACAAAGATAACAAGCGCAATCGGGAAATAGGGGCGCCAAAGGCGTTAATAATCGGTTAATAGTCAGTCAATAATCACCAGAAATTTAGCCCTTTTTGCCTTTTGCGGTTGTACTTTTGTATAATGCTGATGCAAGGTAAAAGCATACTCAAAGCCGGTTTGGTGGCCCTCATTTTCGCTGGAATAACCATCAATCAATCCAACGCCCAAAAGCCAAGTGGAAAGTCGGTGTTCGCCCATGAAAAATCGGCACTTCGGGTTTCTGAAGACCAGTCGTTTTGGGACGAGGTTCACGAAAGCGGAATCGCTGCCCCTAAAGTATCAACATCCATAAGCCCGTTCTACAACGTTCAGTTTATTGGACCACATAATGCCTCCGGTCGTACACGAGCCATAGTTAACGATCGGTCAAATCCCGTTAGGTTGTTTGCGGGATCTACGGCAGGGGGCCTCTGGAAAAGCAATAACAACGGACAAAGCTGGAGCCCTGTAAATGATTTTTCTACAGGAATGAACATCACCTGCCTCGAGCAAAATCCGCTCAACGCTGATGTGCTCTATTACGGAACAGGCGAATACAAGAACCGCAAGATCCGCGACTCCGGTTCGGGAGTGTATCGCTCAACCAACCACGGAATCACCTTCACACAGCTGGCTTCTACGGCCAATCCTGATTTTTGGTTCGTGTATGATATCAGCCATTCGCCCTTGTACGATTCTACTCTTTACTTGGCCACCGCCCTCAATGGCGTGTATCGCAGCACCGATGCGGGACAGTCGTTCCAAACCGTATTCAACAATGGCAAAACCGTAAGCGATGTAAAATGCCTTCCCAACGGAGAAGTGCTATTGGCTGTAAGTTACGACGGCATTTACCTTTCGGCAAGCGGAGATTCAGGCACCTTCATCAAAGCCATTGGCACTCCTGCATCCGGCTTCAGCCGCATCGAGACAGCATACTGCGACAGCTTTCCCAATATCATGTATGCAGTGTTTTCCGATTCGCTGCAGTCGATGAGCAGCGGACTGCAGGGCATGTACAAATCCATAGACGGAGGCCAATCTTGGAACGTCATCACCAATCCCGATAATGTTGGCTTCTTCCCTTATGCCGATTACATGTTGAGCATCGCCGTAAAGCCTAACAATCCCGACTTCGTAGTTTTAGGAGGGGCGCAAGGGTGCTACACCACCAATGGCGGACAGAGCTACAATTATCTGCAATATCCCAACATCGATCAACACAAGTATCTGTTTTCAGCCAACAATCCCAATGTGTTTTATGCAGGCCACGACCAGGGCCTTACGCGCTTCACCATCAGCGGAAGCAACTTAACGCACAACGATCTCATACAAGGGTATCATACCGTGCAAGTGTGGGGTGGTGGTTTTTTCCCTTACGGGGATGACGTGTTCATCGGATCGCAAGACAACAAGTTCAAGTACAACAGAGGTGGATCGAGCAGCTTCCAAACGCTGAACAACTATGGCATCGACGGCAAGTATTGCCACATCCATCCGCAACAAAACCAGATTGCGTATGCGCTGGGCGATTTCGGTTATGTGATGCGCAGCGACAATTTCACGGGCAATAGTCCTACGCTGAATCCGAAGTTGAATGGATTGGATACGGATGGCGACAATGTGGTTGATGATGAAACGTGGTATGATTGCCGCTTGGAGATGGATTATGTGAACGGCGATCATCTTTTTTTGAGCACCCGGGATCATGTTTGGAAATCCGACAACCGAGGCGATGTATGGAGCCCTGCTACCAATTCCTTCGCAGGTGGTAATAGCAGTCCGCATCCGTATTCCATGGAGTTGGTGCACAACCCCTCGCAATCGCTTTACGTAGGGGGAACCAAGGGTTTGCTGCTCCGTATCAACAATGTGTTCTCGTCGGCACCCGGAATGGAAACCGACCTATCATCATTCACACCTCAGGTGCTGGTTCCTTCGGGACGCATACAAGACCTGAAAGCTCATCCTTCGCATGTTGGTGAACTGTATGCGGGCATTCGCGATCCTGGTATTTCTCCTCGTGTTTGGCGAATCACGGGCGCCGATGGCTCCAATCTGCAATGGAATGACATCAGCGGAAATCTCAGCTCCGAGATCCATGTGTATTCGTTAGAGCTGGACCCATCGCATCCCGACTCTGTTATTTTCGCCGGTACCGAATACGGATTGTGGTACACCACCGATGGCGGCATCAGTTGGAGCCGAGACCAAACCATTCCACCTGTTACCATTTACGATATCCGTCTCCGTCAAACCGATCGCAGGCTTTTCGTTTTCACATTCGGGCGAGGTGTGTGGACGGCGGACTTGGATTCGGTTACATCCATACCTTTTGAAGGAGGTTGGGGTCATGCGATACAGGTTTATCCCAATCCATCGAATGGCGTTTTTCATATGAATGGCGCGGCTTTTTCATCCGGAGAACCCTTTTGGGTAAGTGTATGTGATGCCTTCGGCAGGGAGGTCTTTAGGGCGGAGCAATCAACGGTATTGGATTTGAAAAACCTTTCGGCGGGCCTGTATGTTGTAAAGACTTATTTTGGCAAAACACCAAACATCAACCGCATCATAAAAACCGATTGAATGAAAAAGATTTATCATCTGAGCACATGCTCAACCAACCAACGGATATTGGACGAGGTAAAGCCCGGCAAGACATTTGTTTTGCAAGACATCAAAAAGGAGCCTATTACGGCGGAGCAGTTGGAAGAGATGATGGAGTTAGCAGGCAGTTATGAAGCGTTGTTCAGTCGGGTTGCACTCAAGTTCCGCAAGATGGGATTGCATGAGTTGGACCTCAAAGAAAAAGATTACCGCAAATACCTGCTGGAGGAATACACTTTTCTGAAGCGCCCGGTCATCATCAACGGCAAGAACATTTTCATCGGCAACGCGCCCAAAACCGTTGCGGCCGCTAAGGAGTCGTTGAAGGGTAAATGAAATGGGTCATTGGTCAGTAGTCATTGGGGAACGCTGATCTAACGAATGGCCGCGGATCATAGCGGATTTAATTGCCGATCCCAAACAAATCCGCGTTTATCTGTTAATTCCGCTCCATCCGTGTTCTATTGTTCTGCTACATCCTGCCGTCTGTCGCTTCTTCCATCAGGTCGAATTTCTCCAGCAGAGAAGTGAACTTTTCCCGCGTGAAAGGCTTGTTGATGTAGTCCATTACGAAGGGATATGCCAGTGAAGCCTCCTTGTCGCGATCGTTCAGCGAAGAGGTAAGCATACAAATCCTCGATCCGTTGAGTACTTTTGCTGGGAACTTAGATATTTTCTCCAATAATTCTATCCCTGAAATTCTGGGCATGCGGATATCGAGTAATAGTATATCGGGCAATGGTTCACCCATGTCGATGCGTGCATGTAACCACGACAAGGCTTCAACTGAGGAAACGAAAGATTCGACATGGCGTGTGCGTTCCGATTTTTCGATCACGCCCTTAATTAGGTAGTTGAAGATTTCATCATCGTCAACAAGCATAAAAGACAAAAGCTTATCCATTGGATTTGTTGTTTGGAAATGTTATGATAAAGGTTGTACCCTTGTTTGGTTCACTTTCATACTTGATGTCGCCACCTAGCTTTCGCATGATTTCATGGCAGATGTAAAGGCCCAGTCCAGAGCCGTAGGAGGTGGTCGTCCCTCGGAAGAACATATCGTAAACCTGGTCTCTGAGTTCGTTGGGGATGCCTTCGCCATTGTCGGACACCGCAATCTGGCAATCCGTTTCGGTGATGTTTCCTGTTACGCGTATACTGCAACCCTCGGGCCTGTTCACGCTGAATTTGATGGCATTGGAGAGGAGATTTCTCAGCAAGGAGTAAATCCTGATGCGGTCACTGATGAGTGGTACGTCGCCGTTGATTTCAACAGAAAGTTCGATGGGATGTTTTTTCAAGTGTTTCATCGAATCGAAAAGTTCTGTTACAGCCATCCGCAGGTCGATTTGCTCTTGCACGACGGGCAATCGTGTGTTTTTGGAATAATTGATGATGTCAGTTATGGTGTCATCGATACGACGCACCACTTGCCGAATCAATTGCAAGCCTTGATGTTTTTTGGAAGCTTCTGTTGTAGGATCTTCCAATTCGTCAACAATCCCTTCTATTGCCAATGCCGGAGCGCGTAAATCATGTGAGGCGCTGTAAACGAAATGATCGAGGTCGCGGTTCAATTGCTCCAACTCCAGGTTTTTATCATTGAGTTGAATGTTCAGCTGCCGTAAGTCTTCAACTGCCATCTGCTCCGCCTTGAAATGATGCAGCAGATCGATTAGGGAGTCGTGCAAGGCGAGGTCGGATATCATCAAGCCGCTTTCGCGGAAGGAGTTCTCGCTCACAATCCAGGGCGAGCCGCAAAACAGCAAAAAGTGTTTGTTGGGACAAACGATGAACTGTCCTTTGAGCACGAGGCCCTTTTTACCACATTTCAACCGCAAGATGAAAATTTGAGTGGCATAGGAGGCGATGGAATCGAAATGAACCTCCATTCCTGTACCGGGTCGGATTACATCAAAACAAGCATCGAAGCAATCCCCATCGGGCAGAATCTTCACAAGGCTTTTTCCTTTGCTGACCAATTGTAGGTCGGGACTTAGGAAAAAATGAAAAGGGAACAAAGTATCCAACACTCCCACGTCGGAAATATCAAGAACCATTTGGGGCTGTGTTGTCAATGTGATAAAAAAATCAGGTTAATCTACCTTTGTCCAGATGTGCCAGACGAATCACAAAGGTAATCCAAAATGCCTGATTGTCAATAGTTAAAGGACTACAATTAGGTAGCGTAAACCGCTGACTGCAAAGGGTTTCAGTATTGTTTTTGGATTATGGTTTCCAAGGTCGGCCCTATTTTTCGGCCGAAGGCTGCGGAGCCATCCAATGTGAAATGCGAGTAATCATAAAAGTACTGTGTGGTTTTAGGCAAGGCATAACCGGGTATGAATCCGCAATTGTTTTTGGAACAATAGTCGTTCAGCAACTGGTCGAATTCGCGGTATTGCGCATCAGTAAACCGGCTTTTATCCTTCATACCCATATCCAAAGCTCCCTCCACGAAATCGCCGTAAGGCGTAGGAGCGGATATGAATACGGGATAGGCTCCTGTTGTTGCAATGGCGTTATTCAAAGAGTCCAATTGTGCATGCACAAATGCCAGGTCTGCTGCTGAAACGCCAGCATATGTCTGCCCAGTGGTGTCTTCGGGTAGGGCAGACCAATCCACCGAACGGTGGCCAATGCGTATTTCCTTTTTGGAATGCCAATAGGGAATGATCAGTTGGCTGAACAGGTTTGATTTCTTTAACAAACGAACCAAAGCGCCATCAGGTTTTTTCTCCCGTTCTTTCATTCCCACAAAAGGATCGATGAGCGCCACCACTACATCGGGCTTTGTATGGGCAAACCCTTTTATGATTTTGCACCAGGTTGGAATCAGCGTGCCATCCGCGGCAGCGTTATTGTACCACACACCTGCATCTTTTAACGACACATCAGTCCATTTTTTCCCTTCGGTTACAAATAGGCTTTGCGTATTACTCCAACCAACAAAATAAATCCGCTTACGCGTGATGGTGTCGCTATAGTTTTCGCCGATGAATCCTTGGTTGTTGTAGCGCACTTGGATGTATTCGGGAAGCTGTTTAACAGATTCGTTATGGTATGTGATGGTGGTGTTGATGTATGCGCTCTTCACGGGTTTGCCGAATGGCGACCACACTTCCAGGGCAATAGCGAATGCAAGCGCAGAGGCCAAAGCGAAAAGGATCAGTTTTTTCAGGAATGCCGACATATATCAGAACTGGAAATAGATGAATGTGTTTTTTCCTTCGAGCATCATGTGGTATGAAACGGCAAGGGCACAAGATGTATACAGGATATAACGCAACCAGGTGTTTGCAGGCACCCTAAGGTTGCGTTCATCATGACGCAAGTACCAGTCGCAAATGATCAAAATGGATGGCCATAACAAGATCTTCCACGAACCCTCCATCCAATCCGTAACGGGAGAATATACAAACATGTGTTGAATATAGCCTATCGCAACCGAAAGGCTTTCGGCACGGAAGAAGACCCATGCAAAACATACGAATACGAATGTGGTGAGCATGCCCCGCCATTCGAGCCAATTGGGTAACATGCGCCCGACGGCCACATCGGTTCCGGCATGTCTTCGGTTTTGACCAGCCAACAACAGTGGCAAGAATCCGCATGCGTGTATCAATCCCCAAACGATGAAGTTCCAACTCGCCCCATGCCAAAATCCGCTCACCAAAAATATCACGAAAGTGTTCCGGATGGCTGTAACCTTGCCTCCTTGTGATCCACCCAACGGGATGTACAAGTAATCGCGGAACCAGGATGAGAGTGAAATATGCCAGCGCCGCCAGAACTCTGCTAAATCACGGGAGAAATAGGGGAATCGGAAGTTGCTCAACAACTCGAATCCGAAAAGCTTAGCTGTGCCTAGCGCGATGTCGGAATATCCGCTGAAGTCGCCGTAAATCTGGAACGTAAATGCGAGCATGCCTGCAATCAATTGCAACGAACCCGCAGATTCGGATTGTGTGAAGGCATTGTCTACAAAAGGTGCCAACGAGTCGGCCACCACCACCTTTTTGAACAAACCCCAAAGGATCAATCGGCATCCGGCCACAGCCTGTGCCCTTTGGAAAAATCGCGCTTTCCTGATTTGTGGCAAGAGGTGGGTTGCGCGCTCAATAGGTCCTGCAACCAACAGGGGGAAAAAGCTCACGAAAACTGCATATTCCACGAAGTCGGTAACAGGCTTTACGCGGCCTTTGTAAATATCAAACACGTACGACATGCCGTGAAAGGTGTAGAATGAGATGCCGATTGGCAGCACCATCTGAAGCAGCACCGGATGCGTTTCGAAACCGATAGATGATAAGGCACCGGCAAGTTCTATTGCGAAAAAATCATAATACTTGAATACAGCCAATATGCCGAGGTTGTTGACGATGCTTAGCCATAAGAATATTTTGGCGCGATTCCGGTTCTCGGAAGCCACACCAAATGCATATCCATAATCCATCAAGGTGCACAAGACCAACAGGCCCATGAATTCCCAACTCCACCATCCGTAAAAGAAATAGCTGGCCACCAAAACCAACATGTTTTGTATTCTCAGCGATCGATTGAATACAAACCAATAGAGCATAAACACTGCAGGCAGGAAAATGAAAAACGCCAGTGAGTTGAATAGCATGAGGGTTGGTTTGTTCCGTTATTGGTTTGTACGGATTGGCTATCGGCTTTTTTCCTTTTGGCCGCTTCGTTCGGCCATGCCCATCACGTTAGGGAAATAAAAAACCGAAAGCATCCATCGATCGTAAGGTGCTGGGCACTGCAGTTTGTCGTTCTTTCCATTTGCCACTTGAGATGCAGCATCCATTACCGTACGTATGTAAGCGCGCAAAGGATCAATCGCTTCATTATTGGCAACTGGTCCGTGTCCGGGGATGATGGTTTCAGGTTGCATATCCGAAATGCGTTCTAGGATTCGAAGCCAGTTTTCCGGATCGCCATCGAGCATCCAGGGTTGTGTTTCCACGAATAGCAGGTCGCCGGCAAAAAGAATCTTTTCATTCGGAAGCCATAACACGGCATCGCTTGGCGTGTGGCCAGCTCCCATGTCGATCAGTTCCACCGAACGCAAGGTGCCGTTCAGCGACATGCTGCCGTTGAATGTGGCATTTGGTCTGGTGATAACGATGTCTTTGGCACTGCTTGCTAATGCTTCGTAGTAGCCAATCATGCCCAACCGTTCTTTTTCGGCATGCGGGTCGTTTGAAGTAGGCTTGGATCTCCATCCTTGCAACCGTTCAGCTGCATCTCGCCTATCGGAGGCCAACTCTTCAGGTCCGCGTGTTTTGATGAGCTCCGCGGTTTTATTGGTGCTGATGATGGTAGCGTTCGTGAAGACTTGGTTGCCTCGTATGTGGTCGTTGTGGTAATGGCTATTCACCACATATTTTGCTTCGCGCCCCGTTAGCTCTTTGGCCGCGTCCTTCAACTCCATTGCTGCTGCGGGTGTAAGCATGCAGTCGAAAATGACAGTGGCATCTCCAAGGTCTATAATGCCTGCGTTGCAGATACCGTGACCGCCGTTGCGATGGATAGCGGCATAAACGCCATCCGTGATTTTTTGGATTTCAAGATGACGCATGTTTGTTTGCCCATGGCTGAAAGGTATCGAATACCATAACAGCAAAAGGGCCAACAACGGCTTGAAGGACTTCATGCCTCCAAATTACAAGAAAAGGGCTTAGACTGTTTTCTCTTTTTCGAAGATTTCTTTCAGCTGTTCTGTCTCCAAAGGCTTGCTGATGAATCCGGAAACGAA
Organism: Bacteroidota bacterium; assembly: GCA_046340555.1. Taxonomy (GTDB): domain Bacteria; phylum Bacteroidota; class Bacteroidia; order AKYH767-A; family OLB10; genus JALRAP01. The sequence goes on along the minus strand of JBKDSL010000100.1, from coordinate 19,870 downwards.
CGGGTTCTCTATCGACTTACGGTTGTCGTTGGCATCCAACGAAGAGGTGAGCATGAAAATGCGCATTGGAGCCAAGTCGGAGATAGTATACGATTGGGCCAATTCGTCAAGCAGCTCAAAGCCATCCATCTCAGGCATGCGTATATCCAGGAACAATATATCTGGTTTTGTACTTGGTGATGCAATCGCGTTTTTCAGGTATTGGAGACCTTCGGTACTGGAAAAGTGGGAGACCACTTCAAATTCCGGGTAGAATTCCGTGATGAGCTCTCGTGTGATGAACTCAAAGATTTCATCGTCGTCGATAATTAGGATTTTCTTCATTCTTGATAAGCAGATGGTACGGTTAAAGTGAACGTTGAACCTTTTCCTGGGGCGGATTCAACCTCGACGGTTCCTTGGAGGCGTGCGACGATTTCCCTACAAATATATAAACCTAATCCGGTTCCCGAAACAGAACTGCTACCGCGGTAAAACATGTCGAATATCTTCGGCATGCTTTTGTCGGATATGCCCGTTCCGTTGTCTGATACACGGATGACATGTTGATTGTTTTTGGATGAAATGGACACCTTTACCCGGTGTTCCTGAACATCAGTATTTCTATATTTGACTGCATTGCCGATGACGTTTTTCAGCAACGTGTCCATCCGGTATTTGTCGGATTGGATTTTGGCGCTTCCGGATATCTCAAGTGAAAAAGAAACAGGATATTCATTCGCATATCGAAGGTCGGCAAAGATGCCCTCAACCATTTGCACCAAACTGAATGTAGATAACTTCAAATCCAATCGTGCGTTGCGCGAATAGTCCAGGATCTCCTGAATTGTTTGGTCCAGGCGGTTGACAGATTTTTCTGCCATTTTTAGGAACTTGACGGTGGCGTCACCCAGCTTTTCCTTCATGGGAATGAGTTGAAGGATGCCTTTGATGGAAAGCAATGGCGAGCGCAAATCATGGGATATGCTGTAAACGAACTTATCGAGCTCCGTGTTTATTTTGAGCAGTTCGGTGTTTTTAGATTCCACAGCCTCTCGAGCTTCGCTCATTCCGCGGTTGAGCGAAACCAGTTCTTCATTTTTCCGGATCAAAACCTGGTTTATCTCGTTAACGTCCTCAACCGACATTTGCTGTACTTTCACGTGCTGTAAGAGGTCAACCAACGAGTCGTGCAATGCAAAGTCGCGAATCTTCAATCCGGTTTGTTCAAATACTGCTTCATTGGTAATCCAAGGAGAGCCAACAAATAAGAGACGCTTTTCTTCTGCCAAAAGCACGAATTGTCCTTTCAGCAACATCCCGGCTACCGATTTTTTAAGTTTCAAGATGAAAACCTGGTCTTGGTAGCTAGATATCGAATCAAACGTATATTGGATTCCAAGGCCGGGCCGGATGAGGGTGAAGTCCTCTTCAAAAACATTCAGCGTATCGCAAACCTTTCTCAGACTCGGACCTGTTTGTACATAGCCGAGTTTCTCATCGATTATGAAATGAAACGGAAAGAGCAGATCAATCAGCCCTGGGTCCGAAAGTCGGTTGGTCATGGGATAGTCACCACTTGGAAAACATCATGATCGTGGCCTTGGGCACGGGAGTTAACACATGTGATGGTAGCTTCTGTCTTATACATCTCTGCCAACCCGGCAATCAGTCCACCCATGAAATCGGTAAGTCCTTCGCGGGTCGAAAAGTAGTGCACTAGCAAGGTGCGGTCGTCAGTTTTTTCAATCTTAAATTCGGGTGGTCGAATATCGGAGTATATCAACATCACACGGCTGTGGAAGTTGGGCAGGTTAATCAAAAATTCCATCAGCGAATCACCTCCCGAACGCATCAAGGTGCCGTATTTCTGTTGCCCGACTTTCAATACCCAGTATTTTCCGAAAGCGTGAAGTACATCTCCTATCGGCATCGAAAGCACCTGCGAGGCGGCACCGGCCAGATTGAAAGTCACACTATCATCGTAAATCTGGTTACTGAGGAAAGTTTCTTCGGTTACTCCGGCCTTTTCCTTGATTTTAACCCAGGAATCGGCTCCGAAGTTATCGGTAACGAGGCCTTGAATGGCTTGATTGACGAGTCCGTACATATTGCAAGAGATTTTTGTAAAAATAATGAGAAAAGACCATACTTGTGTCGAGTATGGTCAAAACCTTCAGCTCAGGATTTTTACCAGCTCTACGATGTCGAGGGGTTTTCCTAGAAATCCTTCTACAAGAGGGTTTACGGAGGCTTTGCGGTTGTCGTTTTCGTCCAACGAAGAGGTCAGCATGAAAACCCGCATTTTTTTCAAATCGTCCACCGGATAGTCCTTCAACAGTTTGTCGAGCAATTCGAATCCGGTTATCTCGGGCATGCGTATATCGCGGAATAGGATTTCGGGTAATGATTCTTTTCGGTCCAATAGGCTTTTGAGCCATTCCAATGCCTCTGGACTGGACAAGTAGGTGATGATACGTATGTCTGGGTCCGTCTCGGCAATCATTTCCGAGCTGATGAAATTGAAAATCTGGTCGTCGTCTATCAACAGAATTGTTTTCATGTGTTGGGGTTTTTCATTTCCAGGTCGGGGATGATTATGCTCATGCTTGTTCCTTTGCCCAACTCCGATTCAACCGTGATGGTGCCGCCTATTCGCGACATGATTTCCTTGCAAATGTACAAGCCAAGACCGGTTCCGGTAACTTCGCTACTAGCGCGGAAAAACATGTCGAATATCCGTTCTACGTTTTGAGGTGCGATGCCTATGCCGTTATCCACCACGTCGATGGCCATGATGCCATCTTTTCGCAACACAAATACTTTTACGAATGCTTGTTCGGCCGATCGGTTTCGATATTTCACGGCATTGCTAAGTATGTTTTTAAGCAGGGTATTGACACGGTAACGGTCGGAGGTCATGATGGTGCTGCCATCATAAGAAGACTCAAACAGGAATTCTTTTTCCGTACCGAATCGGAGGTCGTCGAATATCTGATCTATCAAAGTTCGCAAGTCGAATTCGGATACTTGGAGATTGAGTCGGGCGTTTCGGGAATAATCAAGGATTTCTTGAACGGTACCATCGAGACGATCAACAGATTCGTCGGCCATTTTCAGGTATTTGGATGCTTGGTCTCCCAGCTTTTCCTTCATGTGGATCAGCTTAATGATCCCTTTGATTGAGAGAAGAGGCGCTCGCAAGTCATGCGAGATACTGTAAACGAAATTATCCAACTCGGCATTGATCTTGCGTAGTTCTTCGTTTTTATGAATCATCTCATCTTGGAAACGCATCTCTACGGAAATATCTTTCTGGAGCGCGATGAAGTTCACGTGGTTGCCGTCTTCATCAAAAACGGGAGTTATTTCCAACTGGTTGTAATATGGTTCGCCCCATTTGTTGTAGTTCACAATGGTAACTTCAACGGTTTCCCGTTTGGCGAGCGACTGTGAAAGTATTTGTCGCGCTTCATCATTGGCACCTTCGTTTCGCTGCAGAAACTCTTTGGGTTTGCGGCCTTTCACTTCTTCCAAAGTGTATCCGGTTGTTTTGGTAAACGAATCATTTATCCATTCAATGTTTCCAAAACGATCTGTAATGATAACTCCGCTTTTGGTTTTGGTAGCGATTAGCGAAAGCTTCCGTAATTCGATAGCGGTGGTGCTGATTTTGTCTACCTGGCGACGTATCAGCATGCTTCGCTGGAAGTTACCTAAAATCGATATGGCCTGTTGTGCGAATACGTTGAATATGGCACTGTGCCGATCGAGCATTTGGCTATACAAAGCTCCACGTGTGTTGCTGATGATGCCGGCCAAATGAACGGTATAGTCTAATTCGTAGTCGTGGTACGTGTACCACAAGGCCTCACGGAATGGCTCAAATGCCGTATGCTTGCCCAGCGTATCGGCATAAAGAATAGGTTTACGCAAATGTGCTGCCTCAATCGAAATGTTTCGGATATGTTGCTTCAGCACCTCTTCATCTGTTTCAAACCGGAGCCCTTCTGTGAACAGAAAGGATACTGGGCTTTCTCCGCCTCGTTCAAATAATACCAGCGATCCTTCAGTTTCGAAAATATCCACAATTGCCTCCGTAGAAAACCGAAGCAATTCTTTTTTGGTTTCCTGCCGCAATGCCTTCGAGCTGTACTGGTGCAAACGCTTATACATGTCCAGCTCGTTGTCGAGCCGGTCGCGTATGTTGATAAGTTCCTGCTCTACAGCCGAGAATTTGGTGACTCTCAGCTGTAGTTCGCGGTATTCCTTGAGGAGCTTTTCGTAGGCGTCTGCCGCGGTATCCATTAATCGGAGCAGAAGTAAAAAATTATCGGTAAATTACGTACAAGGCGGTGGTGTAATTATGGTATTCGTTGTTGCCTCCCAATCGAGCGATTTCACCGAAACCATACATGCCCAACCAAGGTGGACATTCTCCGTTCACGTAAAAGGGGGTTTGCATGACGCTCACCAACTCCTCTTTCATGATGCGGTTGAACAGGAAGCGACCACGCGCCAAACAGTCGGCGTGGAACACCGCAACCGCTTTGCGCCCGTTGCTGCGTTCCTTCATATCGTTGCTCATACGGTTCATCTCATCAAATATCAGTTTCTCATCGCGGGTGGTCAACCATAACTCGGTCCCTTCTTTGATGGTGGTGGCGTAAAACATGTCGTTGCCTTCACGTTTGGTAACAACGCGTAGCAAGTGGTTGTTTCCGTATTCTTTTGCCAATTCGGGAGATAACCTCTCACCTAAGGCTCCAACCGGAATGGTGTCGCCACAAGTTGCGGGTGGTGATAAACCCAAACGGTTGGTATATTCTTCCCATGCGGGCTTGCCATTGAATTCGTGGATGATGTGGCCGGTCGCCTTGGTAACTACCAACGGTTCGCCGATTGCCACGAATCCGTGGGTGGCTTGCGTATCAATCGTCAAGGTTGGATCGGCAAAGCCGATGGCGTAAGCACCGTGTTCGGTTACGGTGGTGTCAACGGCCTGATAGCTCACCACGCCTTTCATGTTATCAGCAGAGGTGGCGCCGAAGATGGTTACCTCTGGACCGAACACTTTTTCAAATGCGGAGATACAAAGGTCGTTGGCGATATCGATACCCGAGGCCAGGAAATAAATCATGTTGACGGGCTTTCCGGATTTTTTCATTTCCTCGGCCATTTGCAACGTTTTTTCATAGGAGTTATGACCGTAAATGCCGTCACAGTGGGCCAAAACGAATTCATCGCCTTTCACGGCCATGAGCGCCATGTCTTTTGTGGATTCGCTAACACCTTCTCGGCCGATGACTCCACAGCATGATGTGGCTACAATGCGTGCACGAGGAGCTAGTTTGTGAGCTTCGTCTACCATATCTTGGAAGCTGTGTCCGATAGAAGCATGGAAAATCAGCAGGTCGCAATCGCTGATATTGTCGCCCAAAGCGACCTCCATAAGTTCAGCTACTCCACGTCGGGTGTTAACAATACGGGCGCTAGAGGAATGAAATGAGAGCATAGAATAAGGGATTAGAGTTTTATAGAATAAGTTTTACAAAATAAGCGGTTTAAAGCCGAGCCTTTATACGAAGCCTAGCAGATTTTGTTTCAAACCGTAAAAAACTGAATATCAGGCAATAATACAAAATTATACACTGTCAGTATATGACAAAAGTCACACAAGGAGCTTTTGTAGTGTTGTGAGGCGGCGGATTCAGCAGAAGTTGCAACTATTGGAGTAGGCGGCGGTAGCAGTAGGCGGCGGTAGCAGAAATATTAAAATTATCAGTCGGCGGGCGGCTTGTCCACGAACGGAGCGAACCGTAAGATTGGTCGGCTCGGGGGTGTAGCCATGTGCGACAAGTCCAATCAAACGATTGCCGTTCGTGGTGCCTTTTTTGGTTACATTTTGGGCAAGCAAAAAGTGACAAGAAACGCCGTAGGCAATTCTCACTTTTAAAGCGGCGGTTGGCGGTAGCTAGAGCAGTGGCAGTACCAGCAGGCGATTTTGAATTTTACCAAAAATTAATCCGCGCAAACCCGCCTGATCCGTTTCATCAGTGTTCAACTTATAGTAAGCTCAGGGCGGAGCTTGTCACTTGTCACATGTTACTTTAAAGCGTCACAATTGTTTGATAAATTCGGAAAAAACCGTCGCCCCGTTAATTTTGTTACCATTCCAAAGTCAGGCAAAATGATCAAACGGATTTTAATCATCACACTAACACTTTTATGGTCTAACCTGATTACGGCCCAACCGAACTTCCAATGGTTACAAAGCAACCCTGTGGTGGCATCGCAATTTTATTTCGCCAAAACATTGCTGGCTTCGGGCTCTGGCACCTCCTTTTGGCATGCGCGGCTCGATACCATTTCTTCCAACAACCAACAAGGAGGCTCCTATGCCATCCGCAGGGTGGATGCATCAGGAACAGTGTTCAGTCAATTCCAACTCGGCAACAAGGTTGATATCACCGAAATCGAAGAGATCGGAGGCGACGTGTTGGTTTCGGGCGTCTTTTACGATTCGCTTTCCATCAACGGAATATTTTTGGATGCCGACACGTTCAGCTCGGGATTCATAAACAACGTAACATTCATAGCACGTTTAACAGCAACCGGCAATGTTGTGTGGTATCGCAACCTCACCAGCTATGCGCCCTTCGGACTCAACTTGTATTGCATGGGAATTTCTCCAAGCGGCAAAGTTTATTATGGCAGTAACCAGCCTGGAAGCGGAACGCGCGTGATACGATTGAATGGATCAACAGGATTCCCCACGGATTCGTTTGTGGTGGCAGGAGCCGTAAATGTTAGTGATATCGGATTCGATAATGCCGGCAATCTGTTCATCGTTGGTGCTGCAGCCGGTCCACAACTTTGGCAGATTGGAAGTTTTGCAATCAATGTCCCTTATTCCTATGCCATATATGTGGCACAGGTGCTTCCTGGTAATATTGTGAAGTGGGTACGCTTCACAGAAGACACCACTTTCCCACGCCCGCAGTTGCTGGTGAATGGAGATGGATCTTCATACGTGCTGGGTAAGCTTTTTGCACCCACCCAATGGGATAACATATCTCTTGGCGGCGCACAATGGGTGAATGATTTTTACCTCGTGCGAATCGATTCTGCAGGATTCGCTGTATGGGCGCGCGAATTGGCTTTGCAACAACCTGCTATCACCGGCGACTTCAACCTTTCATTGGGAAGGAACAATGCATTATCCGAAAACCAACGAGTGACGTTGTTCGGTACGGTGCGTGGGACAGTTGATTTCGGAAACGGTGTTACTACTCCTGCAGCAACTACCTTGCAGGCCCATACGGTGTTTGTAACGTTCGACTCAACCGGATCGCCTTTATGGTCAAAGTCGGCTCCCTCATTGCAAACGGCAACGGCTCCTGTTGACATCATGTATCAAGACTCCGCATGGTATTCGACCATTACCATTGGACAAACCAACAGTTTTTCATTAGACAGTTTATCTATCAACACAACTGCAGCAGTAAACAACGTATTAAGTCGATTATCGAATATGTCTGTGGTACCCACATCTGTTTATGAAAATACCTTTATCGAAGCGCTCCCGTATCCGAATCCGGCCACAGATGAATTTTTTCTTCCTCTTGTTGATATGGACCGTATTGAAGTCATGGAAGCAAACGGAAAGTTAATATCCGTCACGTTCCTACCAACAGCTGGTGGAGCCAAGGTGTTTGTACACCAACTCGCTACAGGATTTTACATAGGATTGGCTTATGACCGAGATAACAAAATAAAGCCTTTCCGTTTTCAAGTGGTGCGTTGATGCGCTAACCCAAATCGATTTTCCATAGGCATATGAGTTAACTGCAATTTAACTTATATCGCACGGCAACTTAAAATTGCCATGATACCTTGGCACCCGATATGACTAATCAGGCGCCGAGAAAAATTGTTATTTTGGATGAGGACAAGGATCCGGTATCCTTTATGGAAGGCCTGGGTGCCGACCCTAATGCAATGGAGTTAATCATTGATAAGCCCGCCTATAATGCATATTTGAACCGTGAACGGATTGATTTTCCCAAGAAAGAGTTTGAGGTACTGATGCTGTTGGCATCCAACCCTAGGAAGGTTTTTAAACGGGATGAGATTCTTCGCACCATCTGGGGGAAAAATCACAGACCACAAGACTCCCGTTCATTGGACGTACACATACGTATGCTGCGGCGCAAGCTGGGCGATAATTTCATAACAACCATCAGAGGTGTGGGATACAAACTGGAGAGGTGATGTTTTTTACATCTAATAATATTGCTTTAAAAAGCATCATTCTTCGTTTGGTATTTATCATTTTTTGTGCGTGGCCATGCACACTATTTTCCCAAACATCAGGATTGAAAGGATTAGTGGTAGAGCGCTATTATGTATCAGATACGCTTGATTCATCTGTTTCCTTGATGCCAAACCTGCCGGCAGGATCAGTTACATATAGGATTTTTGTTGATATGCAAAAGGGGTATCGCTTTCAAGCGGTATTTGGAAGTAAAGGGCATCCTATGCGGATTGCCACTTCCACATCATTTTATAATCATCCTGTACATGGTAATAATTTGGGCAATTTGATATATGATGCGTCATTGCCTTCATCCACGGTTATGTTAGACAGCTGGATCTCTGTTGGTGCCGCATCCACAGTGCACCTTGGCGTGATGAAGGCGGATGATGATACTGTTGGCAACATTGCAAACAAAAGACTTGCGCTTTCCAACGCCGATGTTTCAGTCGGCATTCCTTTAACGGAAAAAGACGGATTGAAACGGATACGTTCAGGTTCCGAAATGCCGAGAGTTACCGCACTTAACATCGACACTTTATTGCATGAGCTCAAGAATCCAGCCTCCATACCCAGCGGATATGCTTTTGAAACCGAAAATGGTTCATGGGCATGCATAGGTGGTTCGGCGAATGAATCGGATACAAGCAATCGTGTATTGATCGGTCAATTCACCACTTCTGGGGATTTTACTTTTTCATTGAACCTGCAGCTTGGAAAACCGGGTGGAGGATACGAACAATATGTTGCCGAAAAGCCTATTGGTGGCCAGATGACTAGCCCGTCCTTGAAGTTTTCTTCCCGTTGATTTAAGGCGCTGTTAACAATCAAATCACATTTTATGGCATTTCATAAAACATCCCGATAGGGTGTTGATAATATTAAGGTAAAGAAATCTTCAAATCCAATTAGTGGCTTTGATAGAATTTCGCAACAAAACAAAATATCCCATAAACCATGAAAAAACTACTATCCGTTTTGATTTTTGCAATTGCCATATTCGGTCATTCAAAGCCTTCATTTGCCCAGGGCTTGGAAGGAATAGTGGTAGAAAAATATTACATCTCTAACGCCAATGACGCATCTGTAAACGGCGCTGGTGGTGTTTTACCTGTTGGATCTGTTACCTACCGCATTTTCGCTGATTTAGCTCCAAGCTATCAGTTTCAAGCGGTTTATGGTGATGCCAACCACGAATTGCGTTTAGAGACCACCACGCTTTTCTTCAATAATGAAGACCGAGGTGCACCATTTCCGACTTTCAGCAAGAACTTTTGCGATGACAACACCGTAATGCTTGATTCGTGGATTTCTGTAGGGGCGGCATGTGCAAGCAACTATGGTGTTTTGAAAGCGAATGATGATGGTGTGGCCACCGTTGTTAACAACGACGGCGTTTTGCTAAACAATGATCCATTGATGGGCATTCCGTTGACACAGCAAGACGGTTTCATTGCTGGTACTCCACAGGCGGTAACTGCTGTAAACGTGACCGCGTTGGAAACCATGTTGGATGCCCAAAATGATGGAACCAACGGTCCGTTATACACTACTAACAATGGCTCTTGGGCTTCGCTCAACGGTTCATCGGGTGTAGACCCTTTGCTGAATCATGTGTTGTTGGCTCAAATCACCACCGACGGAACATTCTCCTTCAAATTAAATCTGCAAATAAGAAACGCCACCACTTTACAAGTTGAAAACTATGTTGCGCAGAATCCTATTGGAAATGAGATTTTGGAGCCAACGCTTACATTTTCTTCTACAGGTTCATCGATTGCAAACGTTGTGAATCAACCCCGCTTGAATATTTATCCCAACCCTGCTACCGACATGCTATGGCTTGAATTACGTAACACGGATGCAGCAGCGTATATGATTTCCGACCTCACCGGTAACATTGTTGCTTCAGGCGAAATCGCCAGCGGGAACACATCTGTTGATATTTCCGAATTAGCCCAAGGTAGCTACTTCATCAGGTTATCGAACAGCACCTCTGTTAGTAAGTTCATCAAGCTTTGAAACTAGTTTAAGCTACCATCAGTACCGCCATGAAGAGGCTTTTATTGTTGATCTGTTGTTGTTTCCTTGGCGGAACAGCATTCTCACAGGGAATAGTTAGGGGGAAAATAACGGATGAAACCGGACAGACCGTAATAGGTGCCACTATCGTACTGAAATCAAACCCCGGTATCGGTGCAGTAACGGATTTTGATGGTAACTACAGCCTCAAGATAACCGAATCGGTCCCTCAGGTACTGGTGGTTTCGTTCATCGGGTATCAAAAAATTGAAGAGTCTGTAAATCCGCTTGCAAATGCTGTTGTGATTCGTAATTTCAGTTTGATTCCCCAATCACAGGAAATCATCGGAGTGGAAATCACCGCCAAGGCCAGTCGTGAGAAGGACACTTACATGGAAAAGATGAAAATCAATTCCGCCACAACCATTGATTACATTTCATCTGAGACCATACGTAAAACAGGAGATTCACAAGTATCAAGCGCCGTAGCACGCGTTCCAGGTGTGTCATCCACCAGCAATGGATTTATCACAGTAAGGGGAATAGGCGACAGGTACATCAAAACCACGCTGAATGGTTCCGTGATTCCAACATTGGATCCATTTACAAACAATATCAAGTTGGACCTATTTCCAACTAGTTTGGTTGATAACGTAACGCTATCGAAGACCATGAAGGGCGACTTGCCAGGAGATTGGGCTGGAGCTTATTTGTCGGTATTGACAAAGGACTATCCCGATCAGCTCACTCTTGGCTTGGAGACTACGGTTGGATACAACAGCCAAAGCACGTTCAAAAACATTTTAAGTAGTGACCGCAGTTCAACCGATTGGCTTGGGTTCGACAATGGATTTCGTGATTATGACCACGAATCATTTATCGCTCCGCGGCCCGATCCAACCCTTTATGAGGAGCTTGTAGCTTTAGGTTTAGGACCCTACTTTGCTTCGATCGGTGTTACATCCCCATGGTCACCCGGTTCAACGGCTGGAGATACGTATTTCAATTTAGGGTTGGTTCAATTGGGTCTCTTGCCTCCAGCACTGATCAATGATCCAAACGCAGTGGCCGACGCCCGCGACAATTATTTCAACGGGCCATATCAAAATCAGGCGTTCCAAACCATCAACACTTCTGCAGTGAAATCAGCCCAGGAATTGCCAAACAATTGGGCCAATTATTACAAACGGGCCCCAATGGATTTCAGCCAATCTTTTTCTGTAGGCAATCAGATCACCTTGTTTGGAAAACCATTCGGATTCTTGACAGGTTTCAGGGTATATGGAAGCACACGGTTTGATCCATCCTCTGTTGTAAGCAGAGCAACCACTGTGGGAACAGGAGGGTATACGGTGAAATCTGCACTCACACAAGAGGCCAGTGTTTTCAACAATGGTTGGAGTGCCCTAGCCAATCTGGCCTACAAGCCTAGTAATAACCACAGCGTTTCGTTACTTTTCATGCCAAACATGACAGGCACCAACAGGCTTCGTAATTCACAAACCACAGTTGGCCTTGATGGACTTTTCCCATTGAATGTTTCTCAATTCTATGAGGAGCGAAAACAATTCATATACCAGTTCAAATACGAGGGATTCATTCCTACATGGAAAACCAAGATCGAAGCCAACGCATCTTTCACAGATGGAAGTTCCAATGCCCCCGATTTCAAGACTTTTACCTATTACAAGAAGCAGGACGGATATCAGGTTGATCTTACCGAGTCCGGAACATTCCGTTATTTCAGGAACCTAGACGAAGATATATTTGATTCGCAATTATCTGGTGAGTTACCCATAGGCGAAAAGCCCGGACTGTCTAGGAAACTCAAAGTGGGAGGTTCGTATACCCGAAACGACCGTTCTTACCGTCAATACAATTACGAGGTAAAATACGACAACACCACTAATAATTTCGAATTGCCCGATAATGATATTGCAGCTTTCTTGGATGTTACCACTTTCGGTATCAGTCAAAACAACCAAGGCCAGCTCATACTTGACCGATATTATCAACGCAACGAAAATCCTGCCGACAAAACCTTTGGGTACTACAATGTATATGCAGGCTTTGTTATGACCGATTATGCGGTCTCTTCAAAATTACGTGCAACCGGTAGCTTGCGTGTTGAGCAAGCAGACATATTCACGGATGTTTTCTTGTACGATAGCTTGGGTTATGCTCCCAACGATCCCCGTCGTCAATATTCTGGAGAGATATTCCTTGCCAATCCTGGAAAACTGAACGAGCTGAGCCTGCTTCCCTCTGTCGGAATTATCTACAAACTGAATGCTTTTGATGATCCTGAGGTTTTCAATTTGCGCTTGAATTATGGCCATTCTGTTGCCCGTCCTAGTATCAGGGAGCTATCAGACGTAGTAGTATATGATTACGAGCTCCAGGATTTTGTATTCGGTAATTCATCCCTGAAAATGGTTCAGGTGGATAATTACGATTTGCGATTGGAGAAGTACCTTGAATCTGGAAATAACTGGTCGGTAAGTGTGTTCTATAAGGATTTCAAAAACCATATTGAATTGTTGAACACCAACCAAGGATATACTTGGCAGAATGTAGACAAAAGCTATTCAGCAGGAATGGAATTGGAGGTCAAGAGAAAACTCTTCAGCAAACTTGAAGCGCTCGCAAACATCACACTGGTAAAGTCCCAAACGGAATATGTATTGTCGAGGCTTGAAGTTATAAATGGCATCAAGACATTCATTCCGGAAGACACGGTGAGCCGCTCCATGTTCGGGCAGGCGCCGTATGTATTCAATGCGATTCTGAACTACCGGTTAGACAGTTTGGCTCTTGACCTTTCTGTAAGTTACAATATCCAAGGACGAAAATTGGTGATTACTTCTGCCGACGGTACTCCAGACATTTTTGAGATGCCAAGACATATGGTTGATTTCAAAGCGAACAAAAGATTTGGAAATCACATCAGCCTGAGCTTGCGAGTACAGAACATACTGAATCAATCCACCAAGCGTACGTATTACGGAGACGGATACGAACAAGACTACGATGCCTACAGGTTTGGCACAACGTATCTTCTCGGCTTGACTTACAAATTATGATAGCAGGAAATGAAAATGAAAATCAATAAATGGACCGTGCTGATGGCAATCATCTGTTTGCCACTTTTTTCAAACGCGCAATTAACCAACCTGTTCGTAGAGAAGTATTATGTTTCTGACACCAACGATTCCACGGATACACTGGGCAACATTACGCTATCTCCTGCAACTGTAACATACCGTGTTTTTGTGGAGCTTGCTGCAGGATCCAAATTGAAATCCGTATACGGAGATGCGAACCACCCTCTAGTGATACAGAGTACAGAGCCTTTTTATAACAATATCGATAGACCCAATGCCGTCTTCGGGTATCAGATGAATAAGAACTGGTTCGATGATAATGCGACCATCGCGCTTGACAGTTGGTTGACTTTAGGTGTGGGTGCATTCCAATCTACCACCCAATACATGGGTGTATTGAAACAAGAAGACAATGACGGATCTTTTGTAGGTGGATCCAATAATTTAGGTGGAACGGCACAGATACCAGGCGGGCTATTGATAAACAACGACCCATCGGCCGGGCTTTTATTGACTACAGCAGACGGATTAGTGGCCACAACAACGACACTCGGACAGTGGTTTGATTTAGGTTTTCGTGATTTGTCGGGAGCCGACACAACCGTATTTGGTGTGTTGAATACGGGAAGCTCTTTTGTGAATTATTCATGCAAACTGCAACAGAATAATGGAGTGCTTCCGGCTTTAGGTAACAAAGTGATGGTCGGTCAACTCACAACCAAAGGCGACTTGAGCTTCAAACTTAATGTGGAGGTTGAATTGCCAGACGGCACTACAACGAAGTACGTTGCGGACAATACTTCCATACAACCCAATGAAATATTAAGTCCATTTTTAACTTATCCTCCCCTTTGTGGATGCAAGGATCCAATGTACCTGGAATACAGCCCAACATATGCTTGTAATATCCAGGATTCATGCCAAACACTGATTCGGTTTGGATGTATGGATACCACTGCATGCAATTTCGACCCGGATGCCAATTTCAACATTCAAACCTTGTGCTGTTATCCAGGATATTGTAATGACCGTGATTTATCATTGGTTTGTCCAGGTCTTTCAAATGGAAAATTGGGAATCGTTTCGGCATATCCAAATCCGGCCAAAAACGAAGTAACGGTGGAGTGGAACTTGGAAAAGGATGCGGAGGATGTTCAACTTATTTTGACGGATGCCTACGGCAAGCAAATCAAATTGCAGCGTGTCTCATCAACAATCGATAAGGCCACGATATCACTTCTAGGAGTGCCTTCCGGAATATATCTGGTGCGATTGATTTCAAGATCTACAGTGTCATCAACTCATATCATAGTGGAATAAACTCGAATATCATGAAAAACCCTCAAATACTACAAGCCGACCGATTTACAGCTGCGGTTATTCTTGTTCTCATGTTCATGGTTATTTTGATGACTTCATCCTGTGGCGAAGAGGAAACGGGGGAGCCATCTAAACCGGAAACCTCTACCATGGTAGATGTGGATGGCAACGTATATGTAACGGTAAAAATCGGCAACCAATGGTGGATGGCCGAGAACCTGAAAGTTACACACTTCCGCAATGGTGACCCCATCAGTAATATATTGGATGGTCAGCAATGGTCAGGCCTTCAAACACCGGCTTATGCTGTTTTTGAGGGGAATAATGCGGCCCCTGGTTTGCTTTATAATGGATATGCAGTTTCTGCCACCCAACAGTTGGCACCACAAGGGTGGAGGATACCAACGGACGATGATTGGAAAATACTCGAACGTCATTTGGGGATTTCTTCGGTTGATGCAAGCTCATGGAGAGGTACAACGCAAGGGGATAAATTAAAAGAAAAGGGAACGGTTTCTTGGACTCGTTTCGAGGATGTTTGGGGTACGAATGAATCGGGGTTTACCGCTAAAGCTGGAGGATGTCGCATGCCAACCGGAATTTGGGGCACACCCGGGCTCTTTGCCACCGGATTTTGGTGGTCATCAACCGAAAAGCAGGATGGAAAGCTTTGGTATAGGCACCTCGATTATAAACGAAGCGATGTTTTTAGGCAATATGGAAGCTCAAATTA
Source organism: Bacteroidota bacterium (assembly GCA_046340555.1). Lineage (GTDB taxonomy): Bacteria > Bacteroidota > Bacteroidia > AKYH767-A > OLB10 > JALRAP01. Next base: position 4,395 of record JBKDSL010000100.1, on the reverse strand, counting down.
CGGGTTCAGTATTCGCTGTATAAAGGAATAATCAAATTCATTGAATTTTATAGCATCCCATGGATAACCATGGGATGTTTGTTTTTTAAGGCAATGTAATCCAGATAATATCCATTTAACATTTCGCACTACTTTATATAAAGATTCTATAAAACTTGTAGTGCAATCAGGAAATAGTGTAATAGGAATTTTACCACCGTTAAACCTGAAACAATAATAACTCTAACCAAAACCCTTAAACAAATGAAAAAGAATTTGACAAAGGCCATTTTCACTGCAGCACTCACATTTGCTGCCGGTGCAACCATGGCACAAACCAATCTTGGAGCTGATTGCGGCTGTCCAGCCCTATCGGCTCGTACAACAGTTCTGATGTCGACCCTCGCTGACAACAGCGGTGGAGCCACCGACGGCGATCTTACTGCAGCAAACACTACATTGACTTGCGACAAGATTTACGTTCTCGACAAAAAGATTTTCGTTCCTGATGGAAAGACCATCAACATCCAGCCAGGCACACTCATTAAAGGAGACACTTCTGTAACCACCAACAGTGCTTCTGCTTTGATAGTATCCCGTGGAGGTAAGATTTTCGCTGCCGGCACTCAGAGCTGCCCAATCGTATTCACATCCGTATTGGATCCAATGGACGGTTCTTATGGTGTATCTAACACTCAGAAGTGGGGTGGCGTTGTATTGTTGGGACGTGGTGTGAACAACATCGCAACCGGACAATCGCTTTACATCAGCCCAGGTGTTGCCAGGATTGAAGGTTTCTCCAGCGCTGACCCGCGTTCTTATCATGGTGAGGCCCCAGGTGTTGCCAATAACGACGACAACAGTGGTATCATGACTTATGTTTCCATTCGTCACAGTGGTGCAACCATTGCTCCAAACAACGAGTTGAACGGATTGACCATGGGTTCAGTTGGCCGTGGAACAACGCTTTCTCACATTGAAATCGTAGCTTGTTCTGATGACGGGTTCGAGTGGTTCGGAGGAGCCGTTAACCTGAAGCATGGTGTAGTAATGTTCAACGAAGACGATGGCTTCGATTGGGATGAGAATTGGGTAGGAAAGGGGCAATTCTGGTTCCTAGTAAAGAACCCTGGCGCTTCTGACAACGGATTCGAGTGCGACGGCGATGACGGAACACAGTCAACCGGTGCTTGGTCACACCCTATCATTTACAATGCTACCTGTATCGGTGATGATACGGATGCCGGTATCGAAGCTAAAGAGCGTACCGAAGGAGAGATCTATAACTCAATATTCTCCAACTATGCTCAAGGTTTCAACGTTTATAACGTTCGCGCTACAGATGCTTACCAAAACTGGAACGCAGGTTCATTGAAAGTGAACAACTGTACATTCATCAGCAACGTTGCTGGATTCACTGTTCAAACAGCGGGCAACACTATCACTCCTGCATCTGGTGCCGATTTGACCAAGTTCCAAACTGATGGTAACGTAACCGATACTACATTGGCTGGTTTCGACTTTACTTATCTGATGAATGCTTCTACCAACGCAATCACTGATCAGTATGATGCGGTTCCAAACCCTACAGTTGCTTCTACCCTTACCGCTCCACAAGACGGCTTCTTCACTCCTGTGAACTACCGTGGTGCCTTCGGTGGCAACCAAAGCTGGATGAACAGCTGGTCTTATGCGGCTTTCATTGATGCTGCAAACGGCTTAGTAGCATGCCCAACCGACTTGAACGGTGACGGTATCACCAAGGTAGAAGACTTCTTGATCCTTCTCGGACAATTTAACGCTTCTTGCGACTAAGAGCGTAGCCTAATTACATAACCCTTAAACTAATAAGAAAAATGAAAAAGTTTCTAATGGCCGCGCTTTGCTCTGTAGCGAGCACCGTGGCACTAGCCCAAATCGACAGCGTCTTTGTCGAGAAGTTCTATGTATCCAATGCCGCAGACGCCGCAGGTAGTGTTGGAGCCCTTCCTGTAGGATCAGTAACCTGGAGGTTTTACATCGATCTCGCCCCAGGTCATGAACTACAAGCCGTTTATGGCAATTCCGCTCACCAGCTTCGTTTCCAAACCACCACTGGTTTCTTCAACAACGAAGACCGCGGTGCTGAAACAGCTAACGCAATCGGTGCGTCTTTCTTGGATGACAACACCGTTTACCTCGATTCTTACATCTCTGTTGGAGCCGTAGGTGCTAACAGGATTGGTGTGCCCAAAGTAGAAGACAACAACACCAACAACATTCCATTTGTATTGTTGCAAAACAATGATCCATCAGCCGGTCTTCCTTTGACTCAGCGCGATGGTGCCAATGCGACTGCCGTGACCGTTGATGCTGTTACTGCTGTAAACATCGCTACGGAATTGGCGGTATTCAACAATGTTAGTAATGCTGGTAACTTGTTCCAAACCACCAATGGTTCTTGGGCTAACCTAAACGGATCTGAAGGCCCAAACGCCACCAATAGGGTATTGGTTGCCCAGATCACATCCGACGGTGTATTGACCTATGCTCTGAACGTACAGGTTCGTAATACTACCACGCTTCAGGTATTCAACTATGTGTCTTCAAACCCAGTTGCTGGTGAAGTAACTATCGCCGGTTTGGCAGGAACATTGAATCAGCCAAACACGCTGCCTACTGTATCCTTGACCTCTCCTACAAACGGAGCTTCTTTCTTCGTAGGTAACACTGTGGGTATTGCTGCTACAGCTGCTGATGCTGATGGTTCAGTTTCTCAGGTAGAATTTTTGGTAGACGGTACTGTGGTTAACACAGACAACGCTGCTCCATACTCTTACAACTGGATTGCTACTTCAGGCAACCATGTGATTACTGCTCGCGCTACTGATAATGCCGGCGGAGTTACAACTTCTACAGCTGTCAATATTTCTGTAGGCGTAGTTGTTCCTCCAACAGTTAGCATTACCGCTCCTTCAAGCGGAGCCACATTTGTATTGAGCGCTACTCCAGTCACCATTTCAGCCAATGCAGCTGATTCTGATGGAACGGTTTCTCAGGTAGAGTTTTTTGTAGATGGCACATCTGTTGGAGTAGACAATTCTTCTCCATACGCTGTTAACTGGCCTGCAACCATTGGTAACAAGACTCTTACCGCTATAGCTACCGATAACAACAATGCCACTGCAACATCTGCTTCGGTTAACATCTCTGTATTCGATTCTGCCAGCGCTTATGTAGTAGTTTCTGAAGTTGCCAACTGCGCCAACAGCACATTCTGCCTTCCAATCCAGGCATTGGCACCTGTTAATGATGTTATCGGTTATGACATTGTGGTGAATTTCGATAGCACAGAAGTGGTACCAACCGGTTTGGTAACTGTTGCTAGCAACCTGATCAACCCTGCTTATACCAGTGTGGCTTATTTAATTGGTACTTCTTCCATCAACATCTCCGTGTTCCTGAATGGCTCTGCTCCTGCAAATGCCGAATTCAATGGTACCGGTCGTTTGCTTTGCGTGGAGTTTGCCAAGACTTCAGGTTTCGATGCAGTTGACACATCTTCTTTCTCTGCAACCTTGCAAGAAAGCTACTTCAATGGCGTAGCTCCTAAGGTTGTTAGTCCTGGTACTTATCGCACAACCCAAAGCGGAGCGTTTACCAGCACCCTTCGTTTCTGGGCTGATAACAGCGTTATTCCATACAACAGCGCTAACACCAGTCAGTACCTCATCACAAACATCTACGGTAACAACGGTTCTTGCAACGCGCTTTCATCAACTGCTGTTCAACCTAACACGGGTGGCTCTTTCACCTACGACATTGCTAACGGTGCCAAATTGGATATCCGTCGTGATGTTGCCAACACCACTAGCGTACAGTCGGTTGTTAACGGTTTCGATGCCTTCTTGACCCGTCGCGTTTTGATCAACGATCCAGCATTTATCCCAACCGTATATCAAATCATCGCTATGGATGTTAATACTGATGGTGTAATTTCTGCTGGTGACCTTTCACAAATTAACCAACGTGCAGTATTGGCTCTTGGTGAGTTCCGTCAAGATTGGAACTACTCTGCGGGTGGTGTATCTAACGGTCAGGCTTCCAAAGATTGGTTGTTCATTGATGGAACCACACTCGCTACAAACACCGCTTACCAGATTTCCGCTACCTACCCATTGAGTGATGGGATCGGATATAGCAAGAACAACGTTCCAAACGTATCTTTCTGCCAGAATGTACCAGCACTCAGCAGCAACGGTTGTACCAGCTTCGGACTTGAGACCTATACTGGTATATTGTTGGGAGATGTAAACGGAAACTACGCTACCGCATCCGCCAGTGCTACGATCCGCAACGGAGGCAGCAAGCTTGTGTTCGACCTTGAAAACGCCAAAGTTAACGGCAACAACATCGACGTTCCAGTATTGGTTAGTG
>JBKDSL010000099.1:0-6557 GCA_046340555.1 Bacteroidota bacterium | reverse complement strand
ATATGACTTTTCACCTGCAATGATGCTAAACGAATTGAATCCCAACATGGTGTTCCCCGTGCGAGGTGAGCATGTAGGGTTGCTGGATGCGGTACCATATCGGCTGAAGCCCACCGATGTCGAGAAGCATGTTCCGGCAGTATAGCTACCAACTGTAGTGCAATACTTGGATGTGCTCCAACCCATGGGCATGGAGGCCAATGGATAGGTTACCGTGGCACCGTTGGTAATTTCGAATCCTTCGTTGTATACGACTTGGGCTCGGACTTTTGGACTAATTACAAAAATGAGGGCTAGTCCCATAACCTGGACCAGCAGCTTGGCTTGGTTTTTCATGGTTAATGTAAAAATTTGCGATGCAAGTTACCGAAAAACCCAATAGCCTACAATAGATGTATAGGATCTTAAATGCACATCGGAAACAAGAAAATTTATCCTACAATCAATTGAAAATAAATTGCTTGAGCTAGTATCATAAAAAGAGTGAATTCAGAAAAACCAGATTCAAAATTCAATTCGCCTTCCTAAATTTTACGTTTGATCAATCCAACATCCCCTGTATCACCTTCCCGTTGCAATGCGGCATATCGATGCCCAAAACCTTAGCAATGGTTGCGGTGATGTCGTTTTGGCTGTACGAATTAGTGTCAATATGACCTTTGTGAACCCCAGGTCCTAAGGCCATGAAGTTGATGTGTCGGCAACCATCACAATTGTCGCCGTGCGAAACAAAACCGTTCGACCAACCATCGCTGTGGCGACCATGATCGTTGGTGATCATCAACACTGTGTTGTTTCGGTATCGCGGATGACTCTGTATGAATGTCCATAGTTGATAAGCGTAAGCATCACCTTTGCGAATGCCATCCAAATACAAATTCCAATCACCCATGTGCCCTGCCACATCCGGTTCCTTCAGGTTGATGAGCATCAACTTGGGCTTTCCCGTTTGTAAAACATCCATCGCACGATTGAATGTGATAGAGTCTTCGCGGTATCCTGTAGCCAATCCGTTTATACCGCAATCGGTATTTGGTCGGTACTTGCCGCGCCACTGTACATCCATGCAATCGGAGAGTACTTCAAGTTTGTCTTTAGATGTAATGATCCACGTTGTGGAGTCTCCCGCGGCAGCGGCCTTTTTCCAATACTGGAAGAAAGATGCGTAAGTAGGATATTCAGCACCACCGTTATTCAGCGACTCATAATTCCCTGTGCAAATTACCGCATGGCCATTCACCGTGTTGGTTTCTCCATCAATGTACAAGTTGGTGCAAGTGGTTCCTTGGCGCATTAACGATCTCAATCTCGGGATGTATTTATAGTTGCTATCGCCAAACATTTCGGTGTACCGTGCACCATCAACCACCAGCACGATCAAATTTGTTTGCGTTGGTTTGGACGTAGGTACAACGGCTTCGGTGTCTCCACCGCATCCATATCCCAAAAACAACGTCCAGGCTATGGCGAAAAAAATGGTGATCGATTTTCGACTCATCATTTCCTACCGCTTGTTAATCAATATTGTTCTTTCTTGCCCTTTTGCATTTTGAATTCGAAACACATAAGCGCCGTTTGCCCATCCGCGAACATCGAGGTTCAATCGGTTTGATTCCAATTTCGACTTATAAAACATGCGCCCCTGTGTATCCGTCACGGTTATGTTTTTCACTTCGTTCCCGCTATTATCCATTTGCAAAGTCAAGTATGCAGTACATGGATTTGGGAATGCACTGAATGCAAATGAAAATGCATTTTCATCTACACCACTTGGATTGCTCTCCGACACATAGGCCCAGAAATCATTTTTTAGTACACCGGGTTGTATTCCATCATAACCTGTTCCCACATAACCGTTGGCACCAATGGAGAATTGCGTGGCTTCCTCTGTGGGTCCTCCTCCATAAGAGGCTTTAATCGCCCACGTGTTGGTAGCGGGATTGTATTGATAGAAGTCGGAGTAGTAAGTTCCAAAGTTAGAGCCCATACCCAAGTAACCGTAGCCTGCCAACGAAAATGCTGAAGCTTCTATACGGCCAAAGCCAGGAACATTTTGTTTGGCTGTCCACGCATCGGTGATCGCATCCCACTCCCAGAAATCATTCATCAAGCCCGAGCCGGGTATGATTCCAGTTCCTATATAGGCCTTATTGCCGATGGCGAAACCACAAGCGTAATGCCTACCGTTAGTAGGCATGCTCGATTTTTGTGTCCACGTATTGGTTGATGGATCGTATTCCCACAGGTCGTTGTAGTCCAAACCGAATCCCATACCTGTACAAACATATCCCTTGTTGTTGATGGTGAAGGCTACAGCAGCCTGTCGAATACCTCCCGGGAATGGCGTCATCGCTGTCCATGTGTTGGAAGCCGGATCATAGCGGTACACGTCATTGCTACTGGGTGATGATACCACGTATCCGAATGAGCCGATTGTGAAGGAGGCTGCTTCAACAATACCCCCTCCAGGATATGATGCCTTCTGTGTCCATGTGTCGCTCGCAGGATCATATTCCCACCAATCCGATTGATAGGTGCCCGAATATCCAGTGCCCATGTAGCCTTTGCCATTCAGCGAAAAACCGGTGGCATCGGCACGATTCAAACCACCTACATTGCTCTTCTGTACCCAGTAATCAGCCTTGGCGGTGGATGCAAGTAAGAACAAGATAAGTAGTGTCTGGAGGAGACGCATTTGCATTGAATTATTTTGCCAAGTTAACATTTGCAATCCGATAAATGAAAAAGGGTGCGGAACCTTTCGTCCACACCCTTTTTTACATGGCTATTCTGTTATTTCTGTTGGTTGTTTTGTCTAAGTCGCTCGATGTCGTTGTTCACGGATAGGATCAGCAAGCAGGTGGCAGTACAAAAAACGGGACTTGTAATGCAGTGATGGCCGCTCCAGCTGCCATCGTTGTTTTGTATGCCTACCAATCGTGCACTGGTTTTGTCGTACCACGATTTCCAATCGTTGTCGTGACTAACGATGAGCCCTTCTCCCGTTTGCAGATAACTCATGAATTCCTCTCCGCCGTTGTTGCCAAAGCCTGTGAGCACATCTTCTTTCTGAGCCATGTTCTTGGCTGCCTTGTTTACCTGGTAGGCGGTGTTGTATTTCATGGCTTGCTCTTCAGCCACGCCCGCTTTACGCAAGTTATCCATGTTCACTTCTGAGTTGGCGATCTTGCCTTCGCGCTTCGCTTTAGCGACTATGTTTTTCGCTTCTGCGGTTTCCTTTGCGGATGCACGTGTACTACCTGAAACGGAATATAACATCACGCCAGCGGCTGATTCGGTGAGCACCTCATTCGTTTCGACGTTCATGTTGTTTTTTTGAAAATCCCGGGAGCGATCCAACACATCTTCATCTACCGCCACGCCTGCGTCTTTGGCCGTTTCGAGAGCGCTTGTTGCGAACGACGATTGCAGAACACCAGCCCATCCGCTTCCTTGCTGACTACCGTTTGATGATTGGCCTCGACTGATTTTGTCTACACATTTGGCCATCGCCGATTTGATGCGCCGTTTCATTTGCGGGTCGCAATCGACATCTTGCAATAGGTTGCCTAGGAACTGAGATGTGAGCACCACATCGATGTTCTGTCCCAATTTCATTTGAGGCTGTGTGCCGGTGAGCCTTGTGATGTTGAGGTCGTTTTCGTTTGATGATTCAACAGCCTCAAGTAGAAACCGTGTAGCTTCGCGAAGCTCTCCCGCATGTTTTCCGTTGTTGAGGGTGCTTCCATCTCTACGAATGGCCATGGCTACCATAGCGGTGGTGGCAGGGTCGGATTTAACCGCATGCGGATCGCGAATTTCTTGCCGGCTATGCGAGCCCGCACCCCAGCCACCATCACCGTTTTGCGCATCAACGAGCCAAGCCATGCCAACATCCATCGAGTTCACTACGCGTGCCGGTAGGTTGACGCGGTTGCCCTCATCCAGACCTTTCCCTTCGAAGGTGGTCATGAATACGCATTTGGGCGATTTTTTGGTTGAAGTTTGTTGGGTGTTGGAAATGTCGAGGCCCCCATCCGCTACTCCTTTGCTTAGAGTGGTTTGGGGGCCTTTACCGTTGAGTTGTTGATGTTGTACAGCGATGGGTTGGTTCTTGGTTCCGCTAACTACGGATGCTGCTCCTGCGGTCACCAGTGCGCCGGCTAGGATGATGATGCTTGTTTTCATGACGGTTTTGATTTTATATCCGTCATAGATGTGGCTTGTGGACAGATTCCACAAACCCCGTGAAAATATTTTAAAGCGATTCGATGTTGTCGAGGCAGTAATCTGCCCGTTCCAATGTTGCAGCAAGTTGAGCGGGCTCCATCTTTTCCAGAATCCGGTACATCATGCCTATGCGTGGGTTCTTTTCAAACTTATCGCGGTGCAAGTCATAAAAATTCCAATACAAACTGTTGAATGGACAAGCATTTGGACCTGTTTTATCGTCGGCATCATAATGACAGCCTTTACAATAGTTGCCCATTTTTCCGATGTAGTTGGCGGTGGAGACATACGGTTTCGTTCCCACGATGCCTCCATCGGCGAATTGACTCATACCTCTAGTGTTGGTGATTTCCACCCATTCGATGGCATCTATATAAATACCGAGGTACCATTTGTCGATTTCATCCGGATGAATACCTGCCAGCAATGCGAAATTTCCAGTAACCATCAACCGTTGTATATGGTGTGCATATGCCTTGTCGAGTGATTGGGTGATGGCATGCTTCATGCAATTCATCTTGGTTTCACCTGTCCAAAACCATGATGGAAGTTTGCGTTTGTGGTTTAGGAAGTTCAATTCACCGAACTCAGGCATCCAGCCCCAATAAATGCCTCGCATATATTCGCGCCAACCAAGGATCTGCCTTACGAATCCTTCTATTTGTGGCAAGGTGATTTTACCATTACTCTTTCGGTATGCAGTAATAGCAGCCTCAATTACCTCCAATGGCGAAATCATTTTGGTATTCATTGAAAATGAAAGCCTACTATGGAACAGCAACCAAGCCTCTGTGTGCATGGCATCCTGGTATTTTCCGAAAAGTGGGAGCACGTGCTTGCAAAAATGTTTCAAGAGCATCAGGCCCTGTTCGCGGTTTATGGGCCATGCGAATGAAGCCGCTTCCACATGGCCGATGTATTTGAGCTTTGCCTTTGTTATATCTTTTAGGATTTCACGGCAATCGTTTTTCAATACTGGGATTTCAGGAAGTGGATCTTTTCCAGCATAGCTTTTCCTGTTTTCCGAGTCGTAATTCCATTTACCTCCCTCTGGCTTTGCCGGACCTTCCATCAACAATCCATAACGCTTGCGCATCATCCGATAAAAAGTTTCCATCAAAGGATTCTTCCCCTCTGGGAACTGCTTGCGCAAATCCATGCGCTCACTTAGGAAGTGATGGGTGTCGATATGGGAGCATTCTACTGATGAATTTTTGCAAAAGGTGATGAGCTGCTGGTCTAGCCTCCATTCATCAGGCAGTTGATATTCAAATTTGGTGGCTCCGGTCGATTTAAGATGCTTGTCTATGATTTGTTCAAGTGAAAGTTTGGCATCTGCATCCGTTATACGGATGTATATCTCTTGATGTCCCATCCGCGAAAGCGCATCCGCGAAAGCGCGCATGGACGCGAAGAATCCGATGATTTTTTGGATATGGTGGGTTACATATTCCGATTCCTGATGCATTTCGGCCATCAGGTAAGTGACGTCGGGGTTCTTTTCAGAAAACCAGGGGTGATTCAAGTTCAGCTGATCACCAAGGATGAGCCGAAGCGTTTTATTCATTTTCGGCATGACCTCTGTTTTTTCGGCACTTATCGCTGCAATACCTCACTTCATCCCATACCTTCTCCCACTTTTTCCTCCAGGTAAAAGGACGTTGGCAAACCAAACAGGTTTTGGAAGGTAGATGGGGTTTGCGGTGCATTGTTTTAGTAACATTGAAAAACACCGTATTGTTTAAAATGCGATAGACATAATTTCTATTAAAATGAAAATCGGGAGTGAAATTCACCCCCGTTTCATCCATGTTTCGTTATTCAAAAGAATTACGCCGTCAGCATCTTGCTTTGGCAAACGAAGTCTGTCGTGGGAACTTCCGTTTTGGCGATGGCATTGAAGCCGCCTGATACCTCGCTGAAATTGCGGTAGCCACGCGCCTGCAATAACGATGCCGCTATCATACTACGGTATCCACCGGCACAATGCAGGAAAAAGTGCTGATGAGGATCGATGGAGTTGATCCAATCGTTGATATATGCCAAAGGTTTGTTGTATGCTTCATCCACATGCTGAGCTGCGTATTCGCTTTCGCGGCGCACATCCACCACCATGCTTTCCTTCAATTTGAATTCCTTGCTGAACTGTTCGGGAGCGATACGGTTTACAGTATCTACTTCCTTGCCTGCACTTTTCCATGCTTCGATTCCACCCTCAAGGAATCCGATCACATGATCGAATCCTACGCGTGCCAATCTTGTTACAGTTTCTTCTTCCATTCCAAGTTCGGTAACCAAAAGCAGTTCTTGTTTCACATCGCCAACGA
>JBKDSL010000098.1:0-4113 GCA_046340555.1 Bacteroidota bacterium | reverse complement strand
AAATTCAATTAAAACGAGCATGAATTACGGGGAGCTACGCTCCCCGCCCCAAGGCGAAAGTAATTTTCGGAAAAATAAACTACAAATTTCCAGTTGAACTTAAACGTTTAATTGGGTGTCGATTTTTAATTCTATTGTTTGAGAGATGCGCTCAATCGTCATGAACTAGTTTACACTGAACTTTCTCGAAGGGTCGAAGTGCCACTCCAAGCCGAAAATATATTTCGAAAAATACAACTGCAAATTTCCGTTTAAACTTAATCGTTTAATTGGGTGTCTATTTTTAATTCTAATGATTGGGATCTGCGCTCAATCGTCATGAACTAGTTTACCCTGAACTTTCTCGAAGGGTCGAAGTGCCGCTCCAAGCCGAAAATATAATTCGAAAAATACAACTGCAAATTTCCGTTTAAACTTAAACGTTTAATTGGGTGTCTATTTTTAATTCTAATTATTGGGTAGCTACGCTCCCCGCCCCATGGCGAAAATACTTTTTGAAAGATGGAGTTGCAAATTTCTATTTGAACTTAAACGATTAATTAAGTGAGGCTAGCCAAGTGGTAAATCGTCTTCAATTAGTAAGCTTTAGGAAGATGACAAACCAGATCCATTCGGCCAATTTAAAATCATAATCAGTTCATCCAAGCCCGATTACTATCGGACCGATCGCTATCGGATCTATAGGTAAAGCACCTATTGGTATAGGGCTCATATCGTAAAGCAAACACTTCAGTCCGATAGCTAACTGATTAGGACGAAACTTTTAGTCTAAATCCGTGCGCACTAAACAATTGTCACAAAGCCAAGGCTTCAGTCCGTTGTTTATCTGACTAGGAAGAGTCCAGAAATTTTGATTATCGAAAACATAATTACCGATAAAACGATACCCACTAAGAATGTGTTATACGAATAAGTCAACAACCTGTATTTTCTTTCTAACACCCTGCCTTGTCCATAAAAGTCTGCCAAAATACATCGATACAAATATTCCTCATCCTTTAGAATAGTTAACATGGTGTCTTCAAAATCCTGACGAGTAACGCTCGAAAAATTACCAAAAAACAGGAAAGTAGAGCTTTTTTTATCAATGTAATCCTGATCCACGTTGCCCCTCTTGAAGTTTGGTCGGGTGGTCAATATCGCAAAAACAGTAGCAACCAGTGACGTAATCAACAACAACATGATAGGTAACAGGAATTCACTCCAATCAAACATGTTTTTCACCGATGAGCCGATGACCAAAGTAATAACAACGGTATTTATGGAAATCATAATATTAGCCTTGTTATCCGCAAGATTGTTTTGATGATTTAAACTGTTCGAAACAACTCGAAAGAATCCATTAACTCCGGTTTCATGAAAACCATCAAGGTGTTTATTGATAAGATCATTGTAGTTAGTTGGCCGTGGCATAAATCTATTCTAAAATCAATCGAAATTATTTCAATATTAACTATCCTAACGGCCTTTTTAAAAAGTTAATTATAATTTAACGATACAAAGAGTCGGTCTCCCAATAGAAGGCTTCAAAAGTGTGAAAAACAACACAAAATTCAGCAATTATGATACTTGGATTTCAAGTTAAAAAAGATAAACAAGGCGAGATCAAGCCAATGGATACCTTAACAACAGCGATCCGTCCCCATAACTCAAAAAACGGTAGTCGCTTGCCAAAGCATGGTTGTAAATCTCCTTCCAATTGTCTCCAACCAACGCCGCCACCAAAAGCAACAACGTGCTGTTGGGCTGATGGAAATTGGTGATGATGCCTTTCACGGATCGGATATTGTATCCAGGAGCAATCAAAAGCTGGGTTTTGGTGTTGATGTTATCTTGTTGGGTTGTTTCAAGATAATTCATAACCTCGGTCAATGCTGCGACATAATTGAAATCCTGGGGAAGCTGCAAGTCGTATGAGTCCCATTGGTGAACTTGGAAATCACTCGTGCCCAGACGTAGTTTGAGTCCAATCCAAAACAACGACTCCAAGGTTCGAAGCGATGTGGTGCCTACTGCAATCAAATTATCAGCGTTTCGTTTCATCCCATGTATGGTTGCTTTGGAAACAACGATTTAATAGCTGTGCATATCGTGGTCCTGCATGGTTTCCGACTTCACGGGTTTGAAAGTACCGGCGCCCACATGCAACACTACATATTCGGCAGCTATACCTTTTGACTGAAGCTCATTCAATATTTCACCAGTGAAATGCAAACCTGCCGTAGGAGCGGCTACTGAGCCCTCTTGCTTGGCATATACGGTTTGATATCGGGTTTTATCGTTCTCGTCTGGTATCCGCTTTAAATATGGAGGAAGCGGAATGATTCCGGCTAAATTCAACAACTCCGCAAACGAGATATCGGCATCCCATTCAAAGCGCACCTGAAAGGCATCGCCGCAAGGCATGGGCTTGAATGCGGTCAGTTTAAACTCAGCATTATGGGTATGAAACGATTTCTCTAAAGAATCAACCGAGAAATGCCGCATATTTCCTATCAAGCAAATCCATTCACAGGATCGCTTTTGCAACATGGCTTGTTCGATGGTTAATCCTGCTATTGGTTCTAATACGAATATCTCGATAGGCTTGCTGGATGTGCCTGGGTTTTCAAACAACAATCGGGCGCAAACCACTTTAGTGTTATTGAACACCAAAGAGCAATTGGATGGCAAATAGGAAACGATGTCCTTGAACTTTGCATCTTCAATCGATCCGTTTTTATAAGCCAACAATTTAGAGTCGGAGCGGTTGGACAGTGGTGCTTTGGCGATTTTATCCGGTGGGAGGTCGTAGGTGTAATCCTCTATTTTTATATAGCGAGCCATGATTTCAATTGAAAAAGTAACATTCAAATAAGCTAGTTAATGGCAAAAATGCGAAATATTAAGAACGCGGATTTAGAGGAAAAAAAGAATGTAGGCGGATTTAAGTGAAATAAGTTATTGCTTCCTACCTTGTCTCAATGTAAAAGAATACCCTCCCAATCCACCCGAGCGCAGATAAATAAAACAAGAATCATTTCGAAAATCGAGTTGATCGATATTGCCAGGATAAGGAGAGTAATAAAAACTGAGTGTGGTATCCAATGGGTAGGTACGACCATCTACAACGATGGAGTCGGGAGCTGAGGTATGCTTCTGAACTGAGAAGGAGTATGCGTAGGTGGTATCGTATGGAATCGGATTCGACATGCTCCAAGATCCTTGCTGCATGGTACCAACATAATTCCCTACCAATGCATCACGAAAGTCAACAGACCCTGTATTTGGGATGACACCCTCATCATCTTGTTTGCAACCTACCAAGGATAATAGGGCTATAACAAACAATGCAGAAAAACTGAAGAATTTAATTGACATGGCTTTACTTTCTTGAAGTAAAGGTAATTCAGAAAAAACTAAAATTGAAATTAGATCAATCGTAGACTATGCCGTTTTAAAGCATCAGTGCTTCACGGCTTTCGAAACCAGTTGATCACCGCTATCGGTGGTTACAACCAAAGTATAAATACCTGGCTGCAAGTTCGTAGTAATAGGAATATCCAATAAGTTACGACCAGCTTGCATAGGCACTTCCTGTTCGAACGACTTCTCGCCCGAAGTGGATAATAAACGAACGGATGTTCTGCTGGCAATTGAAGAGTTTACGGTTATAGACAATTGATCTTTGAAAGGATTGTCTCGTAACACAATGGAGGGTTGAACAGGATTAGAATATTCTGCACGATAAGTCACTAGTCCGCAAACAGTAATTTTTCCATCGAAATCAGTTTGGCTTAGACGATAATAAGACAACCCTTGTAACGGATTTGTATCAAAAAAAGAATAACGTCTGATTTCATTTGAATTACCGGCGCCGTCTACTTTGGCCACTTGTTCAAATACGTCACCTTGATATGAGCGTTCAATGGTGAAGTAATCATTGACCTTTTCCGATTGCGTTACCCAGGTGATTTCTGCAGAACCGTGTGTTCCATTCTGCACATCAAAATCCACTAGGGAGACGGGCAATGGAGTTGGAGATAAAATACATGTAGTAAAATCGCCGCTTTTGATGGTCCAAAATTCATTAGATGCATTGGTGACCAGACAAATGAAAACCTGATAGGTGCC
>JBKDSL010000097.1:0-8367 GCA_046340555.1 Bacteroidota bacterium | reverse complement strand
GTCCGATAGCTATCGGACAGGCTCAGGGCGGCGCTTGTCACATGTCACTTACCGTTAGTCAATCGAATCGAATCCTGTGTATTTAACCAATGCATTCGGTATTCTTATTCCTGTTTCGGTTTGGTTGTTTTCGAGTAATGCGGCAACGATACGAGGTAACGCAAGTGCGCTGCCATTTAGTGTGTGGGCCAACTGTGGTTTTCCACCGCTTTCGCGGAAACGCAGCTTGAGTCGGTTGGATTGGAACGATTCGAAGTTGGACACCGAGCTCACTTCGAGCCAGCGCTTTTGTGCAGCCGAGTATACTTCCATGTCGTAGGTGAGGGCGGAGGCAAAGCTCATGTCGCCACCACAAAGCTTTAAAGTGCGGAACGGTAATTCCAATTCATGCAGCAGCGAAGCTACGTATTCACGCATCGTCTCCAATATTGCATACGATTGGTCGGGATGTGCAACTTGTACGATTTCTACTTTGTCGAATTGATGCAATCGGTTCAATCCTCTTACATCTTTTCCGTATGAGCCAGCCTCTCTGCGGAAGCAAGGCGTGTATGCGGTTAATTTTACAGGCAACTCCTCCGCCTTCAATATCACATCCCTGAAAATGTTTGTCACAGGTACTTCGGCAGTCGGGATCAGATAGAGGTTGTCGATGCCCACATGGTACATCTGTCCCTCTTTGTCGGGCAGCTGGCCTGTTCCGAACCCGGAGTCTTCATTCACTAAAATCGGTGGTTGCACCTCACCATAACCTGCTTCGGTGGCTTTGTCGAGGAAAAAGTTGATGAGCGCTCTTTGCAAACGCGCGCCTTTGCCTTTGTAAACGGGGAATCCTGCTCCGGTAAGCTTCACACCTAATTCAAAATCGATCAGGTCGTATTTGGCTGCAAGCTCCCAGTGTGGTATAGCCGATTCGGGTAGCACGGGAAGTGTTTGGGTCGACAGGTAAGTCACCTCGTTATCTTCAGGCGTTTTTCCAGCAGGCACAACCGCCGACGGCATATTCGGGATGCGCACCAACAAGTCGTTCATTTGTGTTTCCAAGGAGCTAAGACGGTCCGACAACAGCTTCGATTCTTCTTTTAATGCGACGCTTTTGTTCTTCAGGTCATTCGCCTCGGCCTGCTTTCCCGACTTGAAAAGATCACCTACTTGCTTGGCTAAATTGTTCTGTGCGGCCAATAGGTTGTCGAGTTCGGCTTGTGTGGTGCGTCGGTTACCGTCAATCTCCAATACCTGCCCAATCGTGTTGGCAGCATCAAAATTTTTAACAGAAAGCCTTTTAATGACTTCTTCCGTGTTTTCTCGAATGGTATTAATGGTCAGCATAAAGGATCGCTTTTAGGCAAAGTTACTACTTCCAAGGCTAGGAGGGTAGCAGCTGTTTTATGCCTTATGAACCGATTTTTACGGTAGGTTATCCGATTTTTGTTTCACTTTGTTTCAGGTATTAAAGCCAATATTACAATGCTCTCCAAATCGACCTTTTACTTTCTTCGAAAACTCAGAAAGAACAACAATCGGGAGTGGTTTCATGACCACCGCGACGATTATGAGTCTGCCAAAGACGATTTCAGGGGTTTTGTGGGGAGTCTTTTAACTGAATACGCCTTGCTGAATAGTCGTTTGTCAGGTTTGGAGGTGAAAGACTTGGTGTTCCGTATCAACCGCGATGTGCGATTCTCCAATAACAAGGATCCATACAAGACCAATTTCGGCGCCTCCTTTGCTGAGGGCGGTAAGAAATCTGGAAAGGCCGGCTTGTATCTGCAAATTGAGCCAGGTAATTCTTTTATTGCTGGAGGATGTTGGATGCCTCCCGCTCCACAGTTGAGGGCTATAAGACAGGAAATCGATTACAATTTAAATGATTTCAATTCGATATTAAATGGTCGTAGCTTCAAGCAGTGTTTCGGTGAGCTCAGTGATTGCCGGCTCAAAACCGTCCCCAAAGGATACGACCGCGCAAACCCTGCTATCGATCACTTGCGTCAAACCAGTTTCATTATAGAGCGATCATTTGATGACAAGGAAGTAACCGCTGCCAATTTCAAGAAGGAGTGCACGGCTAATTACAAAGCCATGCTTCCTTTTCTCGCTTTTATGAATGTGGCAATGGAGGGTTGATGAATGAATAAAAAAGAAGCCCCGTGTATTACACGAGGCTTCCTTAGTTCAGATGAAAGATTTTTAGTTCTGCTCGAAGGGAGTTACAGAAACGTATGATTTGTTGTTAGCCTTCTTATTGAAGGTAACGACACCATCGCGCAAAGCGAACAAGGTGTGGTCTTTGCCCATACCTACGCCCTCAGAAGCGTGGTGGCGTGTGCCGCGCTGACGAACAATGATGTTTCCTGCGATGGCTATTTGTCCACCGAAGATTTTTACGCCTAGTCTTTTGCTATGTGATTCGCGTCCGTTCTTGGAACTACCGACGCCTTTCTTGTGTGCCATGTTATTCGGATATGGTTATTTGAGTGAGTAATTAAGCCGAAATAGTGTTGATTTGAATCTTGGTGAACTGCTGACGGTGGCCGTTCGATTTCTGATAGCCTTTGCGACGCTTCTTTTTGAAGACAATCACTTTGTCGCCTTTCAGGTGTGAAAGCACAGTAGCCGATACTTTGGCACCACCAACAACTGGTGTGCCTACCTTGGCGTTACCGCCTTTGTCAACCATCAAAACTTGGTCAAACTCCACTTTTTCGCCTTCATTGGCATTCAGCCTGTGAACGATAATTGAATCGTTTTCAGCTACTTTCATTTGCTGACCGGCGATGGATACGATTGCGTACATGTTGATTAATTTTAATTAACTGCCCCTTAGACTTTTGGGGGATGCAAAACTAGTGAATTCAAGGTAAAAAGCCAATAGGTAGGGTAAACTTATTTAGAGATCTTTCAGAATGCTATGTAAGTGTATGGTAAACAGTTACTTGCTTTTGTTAATCAAGTATACTCCAAACAAAATGGCGGCTAAAAAAAACAGATGTAACAATTGCAGGGGTTCTCCATCCACCACTCCCCATAGCATGGCTACAATGGGAATCAGGTAAGTAACGGAGGAAGCGAACAAAGCACCGGCAATCTTGATTAGCTGGTTGAATATCACAACC
This sequence comes from Bacteroidota bacterium, assembly GCA_046340555.1. Lineage (GTDB taxonomy): Bacteria > Bacteroidota > Bacteroidia > AKYH767-A > OLB10 > JALRAP01. The sequence continues at coordinate 5,251 of JBKDSL010000097.1, read as the reverse complement.
GAAATGGCGGTTCCAAACAATGCCAGCAGCAACACACATACCAATGACTCGAGCATGCCGGTAGCGTGGGAGGAAAAGAGATTCATGAACGAGTCGGTAACTTGCAGATGGTCGGCACTAAGCCTTTCAATGAAATCGGTAAAGCCGAACAGATAAAATCCGGCCAATGGTCCAACAAAGCAGAGCGCGAAAGCAGAAACGGTCATAGAACCGGCGTCATGCAATTTATGTCGAATGACATTCACAGATCCCGCATAACACACCGTGGCCAGCACCACCAAAATGGCTGGCCAGGAAACTTGAAAAATGGATCCGTTGGCATTGTGCAGAATCAATCCAACAGCTCCGGCCAATCCTAACATCACGCCGAATAAGCGCATTCCCTGCACTTTGGTCCTGAAAATGATGAAACCCAGACCTAATGTGAATACGGGCGTTAATGAATTCAACATGCCCGCCATAAAACTGGGTACTTTGGTTTGGGCAAAACCGAACAGGTACGACGGAATGCCGTTACCTAGGAAGCCAGTAGCTGCAATGTACTTCCATTGGTGAGGCTTCACTTCTTTGAACCGGCTGAATGTGAACGGCAGCAAGAATAGAAATGAAGAGAACATCCGAATGGATGCCATCTGGTCAGGTGCAATGTTCACCAATGCACGCTTCATCAGCATGAATGAACTACCCCAAATCAGTGCAAGGAAGCCGATCAGGAACCACTTCAAATACGGTTGGCGATTTTCTTCTTCCATTTCGAATCAAAAAGGCCGGTCACATGATATGCCGGCCTTCTGTTTTAGTTCCTGATTAAGTGTTTTGTTATTTCTTTTTACTGATGCCGAACGCTTTTTTAACTTCATTCACATGGTTCAGCTCTTCCCATGGAAACAACTTTACTTTGACCTTTTTCTCGTTGGCTTTGCCTTTATTGAAAACCTTGGTCACCTCTTTCGATTTACGGCCCATGTGTCCGTAAGATGCGGTTTCAGCATATATAGGCGTACGCAATTTGAAACGTTTTTCGATGAAGTAAGGGCGCATGTCAAATGCTGATAATTTGGCGATTTCGTCTGCGATTTCCCCATCAGTTAAATCAACCTTTGCGGTGCCGTTGGTATTAACATACAAGCCAACAGGCTTTGCAACTCCGATAGCATAAGCCACTTGTACCAAGGCCTCATCACAAATACCAGCAGCAACCAAATGCTTGGCAATATGCCTTGTTGCATAGGCGGCCGAACGGTCCACTTTGGAAGGATCCTTTCCAGAGAAAGCCCCACCACCGTGGGCTCCGCGACCACCATACGTGTCAACAATGATTTTGCGACCGGTTAATCCGGTGTCTCCGTGTGGACCGCCAATCACGAACTTGCCTGTCGGGTTCACATGGTAATTGATCTTGTTGTTGAATAACACCTGCACACGCTTTGGTAACTTTTTCATGATGCGAGGCACCAGGATGTTGATCACGTCTTTGCGGATGGTGTCTTGCATCGACTTCTCGGTTCCGAAATCATCGTGTTGGGTCGATATTACAATCGTGTCGATTCTTTGTGGCTGGTTATTATCGCTGTACTCAATGGTTACCTGGCTCTTTGAATCCGGACGAAGGTATTTCATGACTTTGCCTTCGCGACGGATTTCTGCCAATTCCATCAGCAGTAGGTGCGCTAACTCCAATGGCAATGGCATGTAGTTGTCCGTCTCGCGGCAAGCATAGCCAAACATCATTCCTTGGTCGCCAGCCCCTTGTTCCTCGGGCTTCTTGCGCTCAACACCTTGGTTGATGTCGGGAGACTGCTCATGGATGGCAGACAAGATGCCGCACGACTTGGCCTCGAACATGTACTCGCTCTTGGTGTAGCCAATACGTCCGATTACTTCGCGCGCAATGTCCTGAACATCCAAATAGGCTTTCGATTTAACTTCACCGGCAAGCACCACTTGGCCTGTGGTAACGAGCGTTTCGCAAGCCACCTTCGACTGTGGGTCATAGGCCAGGAAATTGTCTATCAAGGCGTCTGAAATCTGGTCGGCTATCTTGTCTGGGTGTCCTTCGGAAACGGATTCTGAGGTGTATAAGTAAGGCATAAACGTTAGGGTTTTTCAAAGTTTGATGGCGGCAAAAGTAGGAAAAGTTATACTTTGACGGTGGTAGGATTCTTAGAGTATTGACAAGCTCGAACACTCAAGTCTTTTAGGGTTATTTGACACCCTTCTTGCCCGTAAGCTGATGAAATATCTCCTCTAGAGAGCTCTCCGAACGCTGCAGCGTGAGGATTTTCAAATTATTTGCAACGGCAAATTCGAAAAGCGTAGAACGCAAGTCGTTGTTCGAATCGGAATAAAGCATGTATTTGTTTTTGCCGGCCTCTTGAACACGTTTTACACCGGGTATTTGACGGAGTCGGTTGATGTCTGTAGCTGACTCGAACTCTACCTCCAAGGCGCTTTCGCGGGATGTCAACTGCTGAATGCGGTCGGTGCGGTCGTCGGCTACTATTTTTCCTTTATTGATGATGATGACGCGGTCGCAAATAGCCTCCACCTCTTGCATGATATGCGTTGACAGGATTACGGTTTTCTGCTTACCCAAGGAGGTGATCAAATAACGGATATCCAATAGCTGGTTCGGGTCAAGCCCGGATGTGGGCTCATCCAAAATCAATACATCCGGATCATGGATCATGGCTTGAGCCAAGCCAACACGTTGCCTGTAGCCTTTAGATAGTGAACCGATTTTCTTGTGCTGTTCAGGTGATAAACCGGTGATGTCAACCATTTCTTCAACACGCTTGGCAATTTGGTTGCCTTTTAGATGAATGCCGGCTACGAACGACAAATACTCGCGCACATACATTTCCAGATATAACGGGTTATGTTCGGGTAAGTAACCAACGCGTTTGCGAACTTCAATGGACTGCTCAACGGTATCGAATCCCTGGACACTGGCAGAACCTTCGGTTTGGGGAATGAAGCAACTGATGATTTTCATCATCGTAGACTTACCCGCTCCGTTAGGGCCCAGGAATCCCACTACTTGCCCAGCTCCGATTTCAAAACTGACATCGTCCAGCGCCTTTTGGGTTCCGTAGGTTTTCGAGATATGGGATACTTTAACCGACATGATGCGAATTTAACAAGTTATTCGTTAAGGCCATGCCGAATGTTCTTCCCAGCATGTATTGGACTATATTTGTGATGGGATCCTATCGGATAGTTAATTGCGGGCTCCACTTATTGATGCAAGGAAAATCACAACTCGGCCTCGTGCTCAAATCCACTGGTAGCTTTTACCAAGTGGCCGATTCCAATGGTAATGTCTTGCGTTGTTCGGTAAAGGGTAAGCTAAGGCTTAAAGGAATAGACACCACCAACCCTGTAGCTGTAGGCGACAGGGTTATGTTTGAAACCGAAGGCGATGTGGGGGTCATATCCGATATCCTTGAACGCAAGAACTACATCATCCGCAAATCTGTTAACCTTTCTAAACAAGCCCATATTTTGGCCGCCAACCTCGACTTGGCCATGGTGGTTGCCACACCGGTATATCCGCGTACATCTACTGGCTTCATCGATCGTTTTTTGGCAACCGCTCAGGCCTATGGTATACCTGCCGTGGTTGTTTTCAACAAATCCGACCTCTATGATGATGAGGTCTCTGAATATGTTCAACTGTTGTCGGCCATGTATCGCCATGTAGGTTACGATACCTTCATCATTTCGGCATTGGATGCGGATACGCTGGTTCCTCTTAAGGTGGCTTTGCGTGGTAAAACCACCTTGCTGTCCGGTCATTCGGGCACGGGCAAATCCACCTTAGTTAACCACTTGTTACCCGGATTGGATCTTAAAACATCAGCAATCTCCGAACAGCATCAGAAAGGCAAACATACCACCACATTTGCAGAGGCTCATCCACTTCCAGATGGAGGTTACATCATTGATACGCCTGGTATCCGAGAGTTCGGCATTGTGGATTTTGAAAAACATCAGGTGTCGCATTACTTCCCTGAGATTTTCAAGGAGTCGGCTCACTGCAAATTCAATAACTGTTTACACGAAAACGAGAAGGGTTGTGCCGTAATTCAAGCAGTGGAGGAATCCAAAATAGCATTGACCCGATATTCGAGCTATATCAGTATATTGAACAATGAAGATGTTTTTAAATAATTGCGGCGGCAAATGAAGTGCTTTGATTTGGATTGCCGCTAAATTGCAAGAAAATGAAAGCATTGATTCAAAGGGTGAAGGAAGCATCGGTTACCATCAATGGTGAGATACATGGATCCATCGGAAATGGACTACTCATTTTGCTTGGAGTTGGGGTGGATGACGATGTCTCGGATGCCGCCAAGTTGGCCTCTCGAATCCCGAAGCTTCGAATCTTCAACGATGAAAACGGATTGATGAATCTTTCCTGTAGCGATGCGGGTGGTGAATACCTGGTGATAAGCCAGTTCACCCTTTTGGCTGATTCACGTAAAGGAAATCGACCTTCTTATGTCAAAGCTGCAAGGCCTGAAAAGGCGGTCCCGCTTTATGAAATGTTTGTTAGCACTCTTAAAGCAGAAAGTGGCAAGGAAATCAAAACCGGTGTTTTCGGTGCCGATATGAAAGTCGCACTGATCAACGACGGACCGGTTACCATAATGATGGATACCAATGAATGAAATCTTAAAATTTTAGCGATGTCTCTTCAAACAACCCAACAGCAAGTCGACCAATGGATCAAGGATTATGGTGTGCGCTATTTCAATGAGCTCACCAATATGGCGCTGTTAACCGAAGAGGTCGGCGAATTGGCACGTATCGTGGCGCGTCAGTATGGTGAGCAATCTTTCAAGGATTCCGACCGTGAAAAGAACTTGGCCGATGAGATGGCTGATGCGTTGTTTGTGTTGGTCTGTTTGGCCAATCAAACTGGAGTTGATTTGGAAGAAGCTTTCCAGCGTAACATGCGCAAGAAGACCGAGCGCGATGCCAACAGGCATTCGAACAATGAGAAATTGAAATAAAAAAGCCTCCGCAAAAGCGGAGGCCTTTTGTTTCCATCACTAATATCGATCAAGGTTGAGCAAAAGTCGTGCGACCGCCTCCAGAAAGGAAAGTGGCATTCATGCGACTCTTTTGTCCTGTAGAGAACATATACATGCAAGCGTCATCCGTGTAGTCCATGTAGTTCATGGTCATTTCCACAGGAGAACCGCTACAAGTGGAAAGGTGCGGGTATGAAGGACAACCGTAGTTA
>JBKDSL010000096.1:0-2427 GCA_046340555.1 Bacteroidota bacterium | reverse complement strand
ACGGACTGATCATCATCAATGCGAAAATGGCTCCGCTGGTAATCAATGCGAGTTTAATGATTCTCTTCACCAGTTTGCCTACCTCGTTTTCCCGACCTTGTCCAATCAAATTGCTCACCATGCTGTTTGTGGCTGCGGCATATCCCCATATGGGGGTCATCATAATCATATAAGTGGCTCTGATGATGTTCGATATAGCCAGTTGTCGTTCTCCCATGTGTTCAATTACTACAAAGAACAGAAACCAGGCTCCCATCGATACCAAGTTTTGAAGAATGACGGGTGAGGATAGATGGAATATGGCTCTGATTCGGTTTGGATTGATGGACTCGAATCGAAAAAGCTTGAACTCTTTGAAGCCGTGGTTTCGTATGCAATAGCCAATCAGAAAAAACATGGCAACTGCTTCGGATATCACGGAAGCCATAGCGGCGCCTCTAATACCCATTTCGGGTGCCCCGAGTTTTCCGAAAATAAGCACGTAATCTAAAAAGGCATTTAACACCAGCATCAATACGGCGGCCGTTGTAATGATTTTAGTTTGACCGATAGCAATGAAAAATGATCTCAAAGCCACTGTTGTAAATGCAAAAAACACCCCATAGCTCCTTGCTGACATGTATTGCATGGATGCTTCAACCACATCACTTGATTTCAATATGGAAGAAAACAAATCATGCGCTGTGAAATGCATGATTATTGTAAATGCTAATCCTGATATGGATAGTATCAAAAATCCATGATCAAAAATTTTGCCGATTTCATTGCGGTCGCCTTCACCTGCTCGCCGCGACATCAGGATTTGAATGCCGGTTCCAATCGAAATGGCTATCATGACAACCACAAAATAATACATGGTGGTGAGAGCCATCGAAGCAAGTTCCGTTTCTCCCAACCTCCCTACGAATGCGGTATCGGTGAGGTTAAGCAGGGTATTGGCCAAACCACCTAAAATAATGGGATAGGAAATCTCCCAAATGTTCTTGTAATCGATACCGACCTTCATGCGTTTCGGCCACTAAACCGATAGGTACATCTTGTAATGAAGGATGCCGCATTCTTCGAAAATGGGGCCTTCGGTTACAAAGCCGTATTTTTCGTAGAAACCTTGGGCGGTAATTTGTGCGTGCATGTATATTTTCAAACCTGGGCGAACCGTGTCGGACACAACTTTATTGAGAATTGCAGCAGCAACACCTTTGTTGCGGAATTCTTTTAAAACCGCAAATCGTTCCAATTTTATCCCATTCGGAGTTATTCTCCATCTTGCTGTACCAGCAGGATTACCGTTTATCAAACCCAAATAATGGATAGATGAACTTTCAAATTCGTCAAACTCCTCCGATTCTTCAACTCTCTGTTCATCCACAAACACAATCCTCCTGATATTGAAAATTGGCTCACATAGATTTTGGTCAGAAAACGGACCCGATATTACCTCTATCATGGGTTGAAATTACACATTAAGTATCATTGAACGTTTTAAAAATCATCTGACTGTTGGTTATGTAAATGATAATCAAGCTTATATAAGATGTTGTGATTGGCTTAAATTCCTAATAAGGTTGATGCTTACAAATCACTTAAATGTTATTTTTACGTAAACAAATCCTCATCAAATCAATAATAAAAGCAAATGAAAATCTTTACGAGAATATTCTTGGGCTGTTTGATTACCGGTTTATCCTTTTCCAGTAGTCGCGCACAAGTTGTGATAAACGAGTTTTCGGCATCTAACCTCACTCAGTTTGCCGACAACTATGTGGAATACGAAGATTGGATTGAGTTGTACAATGCCGGCACTAGTCCTTTTTCCCTTGCGGGCTACTACCTTACCGACGATTCATCCAGCGTTTTGAAGTATCAAATACCAGCAAACGTAAACATCAATCCAGGTGCTTTCATTCGGTTTTGGTGCTCAGGCCGAAACTTGGTGTCTGGAACCAATTACCACACGAATTTCAAAATCAAGCAAACCAAGAATACATCTGAGTTTTTAGTTCTTTCCGATGCGAGCGGATTATTGGTGGATTCTGTGAAAGTTCGTAAAACACAATTGGGGCACTCACGTGGTCGAGTCAATAACGGGTCCGCCACCTGGGGCATATTCACCGCGCCAACTCCCAACGCAACCAATAACACGGCAACTTCATACTCCGACTATGCCGATAAACCTGATTATGATATCTCTGCAGGATTCTATACTGGCTCGGCTACCCTGAATATCACTACAACGGAACCCAATGCCACTATCCGATATACTCTTGATGGAACACTCCCAACGACGAGCTCCGCTCTTTATGCCGGTTCTATCAATATTGCTTCAAACAAAGTTTTTTATTAAATTACTTATAGTTAAGATCTAAATTTTTTTAATAGTTTCATCGAATTCGGCAATTATTTTATTTTTGTGTTTATCTCTTTTGT
>JBKDSL010000095.1:0-5316 GCA_046340555.1 Bacteroidota bacterium | reverse complement strand
GTAATTGTGAGTTACAGCAAACCCGCAGAGACGGCACATCTTTTTGGACTCAACTGAACGTTTCGGCCATTATGGATGAGCAGAACGAGTTAACAGCTTATGTGACTTTGCAAGAGAATATCGATGAGCGAAAAACAGATGAAATAAAAATCAAGAATTACCTGCATGAGCTGGAAATCACCAACAAGGAGCTGGACGAGTTCGCCTATGTAGTATCGCATGATTTGAAAGCACCCCTGCATGCCATTTCCAATTTAACAGAATGGATTGAGGAAGACATGGAAGGCAGGTTCTCCGATGATACCAAATCAAATTTCAATATCATCAAAAGCCGCGTAACTCGCATGGAAGACCTTATCAATGGATTGTTGGAATTCGCCCGAGCCAATCACGATAAAGGCGAACGTACCGTAGTCGATCTCAACGAATACATCTATGAAGTTATCGACTTCTGTTCGCCCCCGCCCAATTGCTCCATTGGCGTACATGGAAAACTGCCCACCCTATATGGCGATCGCATCAAGTTCCAACAAGTGTTCGCCAACCTGATTGGAAATGCCATCAAATACAACGACAAGAAGGAAATCAACATTTCGATTTCAGCAACAGAGCAAGAAGATTCTTGGACCATCAGCATCCGCGACAATGGACCAGGAATTGACCCGAGATTCCACGAGAAGATTTTCGTAATCTTCCAAACCTTGAACCCGCGCGATACGGTAGAAAGCACTGGAGTGGGACTTGCCATTGTGAAAAAGATCATTGAAGAGGAAGGTGGACGCATCTGGGTGGATTCAATGCCTGGAACCGGTTCCGACTTCAGGTTCACCTGGCCCAAAAACAACAAGAGAGAAACAGAAGATATTTTCAGTACACACGCTACCACCAAGCCATGAACAACCAAAACTACGGCCTAAGCGAAATCATGTCGGCGCCAATCGCCAACAAAGGCGATATCCTGCAACGCCAGCGATACACATTGTTTCTTGCTGTGTCATTATTCGGAGCAGCAGTTACGGGATTCCTGGCTATGGAAACTAACCGATCAGACGAGTTGGCCCGTTTGGCCTATAGCTGTACATCCTTAACATTACTGATCAATCTGGTGGGCTTGCATTTCCACCGTCAAACCAAAACAGCCTATGCGATTTCTGTAATCAGCATGGTGATGCTCATACACGGATTATCCTATCACAGTGGAGGCGTGCGCACACCCAACATGTACTTCCTGGGTGCAATAGTTTTGTATGCGTATGTGGTTTTGGAATCAGCAGGAGGAAAATTAGCTGTTACATTATCATTGGCCAACATCGGATTTTTTTATTACCTGACGGATTTTACCGAACCCGGCGATATCATCACCTGGCCGATGGATGAGGCATCAAAAGACCTGAACTATCTAACCACCGCTATCAGCAGCATGACCATCATGACACTGCTTAGCTACTATCTGTCCAAATCCAAAAACGCAGTAATCAGGAAAATTGAAGATTCACGAAAGTTACTCACCAAGAAAAACGAAGAACTGAAAGAACTTTCCATGGTGGCCAGTGGAACCAACAATTCGGTGATCATTACTGATGAAAAAGGACATATTGAATGGGTAAACGAAGGCTTCACACGATTAACGGGATATGCCTTGGAAGAAGTTTCAGGCAAAACCAACGGCGATTTGTTCTTACGTACCGATAATGTTAGCGAAGCAGCGTTAACCATTAACCGACTCGACTTTACCGATAAGAACTATCATGCCGAAACAGTCAAATACCGTAAAGACGGTAAACCGGTATGGGTACAGGAGAGTATCACAAGGATAACCGATGAAGGTAGCACCCGTTACATTTTCATAGAAAACGACATTACAGACAGAAAAAACGCAGAGCGTAAGATCACCTCCTATCTCAGCAACTTGGAAAAAACCAACAAAGAGCTCGACAAATTCGCCTATGTGGTATCGCACGACCTGAAGGCGCCACTACGCGCCATTGGCAATCTAACAGGATGGATTGAAGAGGATGCCGGTCACATGCTTCCAGATGATGTGCGCAAGAACTTCAACTTGATCAAGGAACGCGTTGTTCGCATGGAATCGCTTATCAATGGAATACTTGATTACTCAAAGGTGGCTAAGAAAAACAGCCATGTGGAGGACCAAGACCTACAGGCCATCATCGAAGAAGTCATTAATATGCTGAATGATGGAAATTGTAAAATCATCGTTGCCGATAAAATACCCCATATCCATGCCGACCGAACAAAAATCCAGCAAGTGTTCATGAACATCATCGGCAACGCGATCAAGTTCAACACCAAGGAAGAAAAAACAGTCGTAATCCGCTACAAGGACCAAGGTGATGTACATCGTTTCAGCATCAGTGACAATGGCCCGGGCATCGACCCCAGGTTCCACGAAAAAATATTCCAAATATTCCAAACCATCAACTCTCGTGACTCATTTGAGAGCACTGGGGTTGGATTGGCTATTGTGAAGAAAATCATTGACGAGCAAACGGCCCGCGTATGGGTGGAATCAGAGCCTGGAAGCGGCACCACATTCCATTTTACCTGGCCTAAGGAATCAGAAGTGTTTGCCAGAACCAACTTCCCCGCTACAAGCAACTAACGAAACCCATCTTAAAAATCAAATAATTAAAACAATGGATAACAATAAAGAGAAAACCAATAAGCAATTAGCAACATTCCTTTTGATGCGAAAATACATTTCTCGACCTGCACGTGATGAATACGAAAGTGATGACCGCGCTTTAACCAAAAAGGAACGCGAACTGATAGCCAAGATGGATGAGCAAACCCATCTCATTCACCGAATGACGAAGGGAAATTGATCCTGAAATCAGAAAAACCTGCCGTGTTCAGCTGCCATCTTTTTCAATAAAAGTGATGGCCGATAACGGTCATCAAGATAATCGGCGTGCAAACGTTCTATGGTGTCACAAACCTTACTGACGCCTATTTCGTCCGCCCATCTCAACAAGCCCTTCGGGTAATTGACACCTTTGGTCATGGCGGTTTCGATATCGTCGCGACTGGCAATGGCTAGGTACAATGCATCGGCAGCTTCATTTATGAGCATGCACAGAATGCGATTAAACACATATTGCAATTTTCGATCATCGGCAGTAGGTTCAGGCTTGGTAGCGGTTTCTGCGTAATCATAATACCCCCTACCCGATTTCCTTCCGTACAAACCCGCCTCGAATAAACGTTGTTGGGTAATGGATGGCCTATACCTAGCATCGTAAAACATCTGCTTCCAAACCGTTTCGGTAACACTGAAATTGATATCGTTCCCGATCATGTCCATCAATTCAAAAGGCCCCATGCGGAATCCGCCAATAGAGCGCATGGCGTGGTCGATGTCGGCAATAGAAGCTATCCCCTCTTCATAAATTTTAATAGCCTCCCCGTAAAATGGGCGTGCGATGCGATTTACAATGAAGCCGGGAGTGTCTTTGGCTTTAACGGTTACCTTTCCCCAAGAATCAACCAAGGCTTTGGCATTTTGGTACACCGATTCCTCAGTTGTGAATGCGGGAATGATCTCCACCAGTGGCATGATAGCCGCGGGATTGAAAAAATGGATTCCAACCACCCTCGTTATATGCTTGCAAGCCGCAGCGATGGCAATCACGGGCAAAGAAGATGTATTGGTTGCCAAGATGCAATGTTCACCTACAATTGTTTCTAATTCGGCAAAAAGCTTTTTCTTGACCTCCAAATTTTCGACGACAGCTTCTATCACCATGCCGCATCCCTTTAGCTCATCCAAAGAGAACGCATGCGTGATTGCATTTCGAATGGATGTCGCCTTGGCCTCATCCAATTTCCCTTTGGAAACCAACTTAGCGAAATCACCATCCAATATAGTTTTTGACCTACCCAAGGAAGTTTCAAAGGAATCAAATATTACCACGTTATGACCTGCCATCGCAGCCACTTGGGCGATGCCTGTACCCATGGCTCCGGCACCAGCCACACCGATCTTAATTGGTTGTTCCATATTATTCGCCTTTGAATTGTGGTTTGCGTTTTTCAAGGAATGCGGCGACGCCTTCGTTATAGTCGTAGGTAAGTCCCGACAAAACCTGCAGTTCCTCTTCCATGGCAAGCTGTTGTTCCAAGTCGTTGGTCATGGAGCGGTTCAGAGCTCGTTTGGTGTAACCTAATCCCATGGTAGGCATGGTAGCCAATTTGGTTGCGCACTCCATGGATTCAATCATCAGCTTATCATCGTCGCAACACTTGTAAATCATACCCATCTGTACAGCATCACTGGAAGAAACCTTGTCACCTAACATCATCAAAGCGGTGGCGCGTTGCATGCCGATCAATCGCGGAAGGAAAAATGTACCTCCACTATCTGGTATTAATCCGATTTTTGAAAATGCCTGTATGAATGTAGCGGAAGAGGCGGCAAAAACAATATCGCAAGCTAATGCGATGTTCGCTCCAGCGCCAGCGGCAACTCCATTCACTCCACAAACTACCGGTTTTTCCAAATCACGTATGAGCATAATGATTGGGTTGTAATGTTCGGAAACAATGGTACGCAAACCGGGGCCGTCTTCTGCAATTGCCTCGGCCAAATCTTGTCCTGCACAAAAAGCCCTGCCTGAACCGGTAATATGCACCGCTCTAACAGCACTATTCTCTTGACATTCCTTCAAAGCATCCTGCAATTGCAAGGCCATTTCACGATTGAAGCTGTTCAATACATCAGGCCGATTGAGGGTGATGCAGGCGACGGAATTTTGGATGGAGAAAACGATAGACATGGACGATTTACGATGGACGATTTACGATGGACGATTTACGATGGACGATTTACGATGGACGATTTACGATGGACGATTTACGATGTATGATTTACGATGTATGATTTACGATGTATGATTTACGATGTATGATATTTGATTTATGAAGTAAGATGATAAAAGTATGGTTTATGGTTTTGCAATGACAGGATTTGATTCATAGATTATTAATTTTTGCAATCGTAAATCGTCCATCGTAAATCGCTAGTGGCATTTGAATTCCTCAAAGGGTTGCTGACAAGCATCGCAATAATGCAACGCCTTGCAAGCGGTTGAGCCGAATGCACTGGTAAGATGGGTTTGATTGGATCCACAGAATGGACAAACAGTTGATTTGCGTTTTCCACTCAACAACGATTTCAAATGCTCTTCGGTTGACATGGATGGTGGCGCGATGCCATACTCCCGCAATTTGCGTTTACCGTCTTCCGTCATCCAATCGGTTGTCCACGGCGGAGCAATTACCGTTCGTACTTTGAAG
>JBKDSL010000094.1:0-13168 GCA_046340555.1 Bacteroidota bacterium | reverse complement strand
CCATGGACGTGTTCTCGCGTCTGATGATGGATCGTATCATTTTCATGGGGGTTCCCATCAACGACTATGTGGCCAACATCATCCAGGCACAGTTGCTTTTCCTGGAATCTGCCGACTCAAAGCGCGATATCCAGATTTATGTGAACAGTCCAGGCGGTAGCGTTTACGCCGGTCTTGGCATATACGATACCATGCAATACATCGGACCAGATGTGGCTACTATTTGCACCGGCATGGCCGCCTCTATGGCTGCGGTGTTGATGTGCGCCGGTACCAAAGGCAAGCGTACCGCACTCAAGCACGCTCGCATCATGATTCACCAGCCACTTGGTGGAGCCGAAGGTCAGGCATCCGATATCGAAATCACCGCTCGTGAGATTCAGAAGCTGAAGAAGGAATTGTACGAAATCATTTCCGTGCACTACGGTAAGCCTTATGATGATGTATGGCGCGACTCCGACCGCGACTTCTGGATGACAGCCGAAGAGTCTAAGGCCTATGGTATGATCGACGATATTTTGGTGAAGAACAAAGCCTCCAAATAATCCAACCTAGCTCTACCGTTGAAACAAAATAAGGAAATCAAATGCTCGTTCTGCGGTCGCGATAAAAGCGCGACCAACGTCCTCATTGCCGGTATGTCGGGCCACATTTGCGATCAATGCATTACGCAGGCCCAACAAATCGTCAACGAAGAGAAAACCGAGCAGTTGAATGCCAGTTTTACTACTAATCTCAATCTGGTAAAGCCTGTAGAGATCAAGCGCTTTTTGGATGAGTATGTGATTGGTCAGGATGAAGCCAAGAAGGTGATTAGCGTGGCGGTGTACAACCACTACAAACGCTTACTGCATCGCTCGCGTTCCCGTGATGAGGTGGAGATTGAAAAATCGAACATCATTCTTGTTGGTGAAACCGGAACGGGTAAGACCTTGTTGGCAAGAACCATCGCGCGCATGTTGAAGGTTCCCTTCTGCATTGCCGATGCCACCGTGCTCACCGAAGCAGGTTACGTGGGTGAAGATGTGGAAAGCATCCTCTCTCGATTGCTGCAAGCCGCCGATTATGATGTGGCCGCTGCCGAACGTGGAATCGTTTACATCGATGAATTAGACAAGATTGCCCGTAAGTCCGATAACCCATCCATCACCCGCGATGTGTCCGGTGAAGGTGTTCAGCAAGGATTGTTGAAGCTCTTGGAAAATACCGTGGTGAACGTGCCTCCTCAAGGTGGTCGTAAACATCCCGAGCAAAAAATGATTTCCGTTAGCACGCAAAACATCCTGTTCATCTGTGGTGGAGCGTTTGATGGTTTAGACCGCATCATCGGTCGTCGCCTGCAAACATCAGCCATCGGATATTCTGCTGGCAAGGAAATGGCCGCTGTTGACCGCAACAACATGATTCAATACGTTTCGCCGGTTGATTTGAAGTCGTTCGGACTGATTCCTGAATTGATCGGACGACTGCCGGTGGTTTCTTTTTTACAGCCGCTCGACAAGGACACGTTACGTTCCATCCTCACCGTTCCCAAGAACGCTTTGGTTCGCCAATACGAGAAGCTTTTCGAAATGGAAAACGTGAAAATCGTTTTCGATGATGATGTATTGGATTACATTGTTGAAATGGCCATCGAATACAAGCTTGGCGCACGTGGACTTCGTTCCATTTGCGAGGTGATCATGCTAGACTTGATGTTTGATACGCCTGAGCTCAAAGGCAAGGATTCGGAACTACGTATCACGCTTGATTACGCCACGGAAAAGGTGACCAAGTCGTCAATTAGCAAGCTGAAGGTTGCTTAAACGGATTTTCCGTTTCAGATTCTTTTGTAATCGATATAGGAGTAGGCCCACTGATTTTTTTCGTCCGCTTCGAAATCCTCTCTGGATACGATTTCCCATTCGCTCGGATTCAATTCAGAAAAATGCGTGTCGCCTTCGAATTGGTGATGGATCAAGGTGGTGTGCAGGAAATCGCACAGTGGCAATGATTGGTTGAAAATTTCGGCGCCACCGATGATGAATACGTTCGCATCCGCTGGGCATTTCGCAAGTGCATCTTCCAATGAACTTGCCATGATGCATCCATCGTATTTCAAATCTGGTTGACGTGTGATCACCACGCTGGTTCGGCCTGGAAGCGGTTTGCCGATCGACTCAAACGTTTTACGACCCATGATCATAAAATGGCCCATGGTGATTTGTTTGAAATGCTTCAAGTCGGCGGGCAAATGCCAAGGCAAGCCATTGTCGCGGCCAATAAGCCGGTTTTCGTCGAAAGCTACGATGATGGAGACGGGCATAATTGGAGTTGTCAAACAGCAACAGCGGCTTTGATGGCCGGATGCGGATCGTAGTTGTCGAGGCAGAAGTCCTCGTATTTGAACCCGAAAATGTCTTTCACTTCGGGATTGATGTGCATGGTAGGCAATGCTCTTGGTTCGCGCGACAACTGCAGATTCACTTGTTCGAAGTGGTTGTTGTAGATGTGTACATCGCCGAACGTATGCACAAAGTCGCCCAGCTGCAGACCACATACCTGCGCAACCATCATCGTTAGCAGCGCGTAAGATGCGATGTTGAAAGGAACGCCCAGGAATAGGTCGGCACTGCGTTGGTACAGTTGGCATGAGAGTTTGCCATCCGCCACATAGAATTGGAAAAGCAGGTGGCAGGGAGGAAGGGCCATCTTATCAATTACGCCCACATTCCAAGCGCTTACAATCAATCGGCGGGAATCGGGGTTGTTTTTGATTTGGTGGATCAGGTTGGTGATTTGATCCACTTGGCCGCCATCAGGCGTGGGCCACGACCGCCATTGATAACCATAAACGGGCCCCAGGTTCCCTTCGGCATCCGCCCACTCATTCCAAATAGTCACTCCGTTGTCGGTCAGGTATTTGATATTGGTGTCGCCTTTCAAGAACCAAAGCAGCTCATGAATAATGGATTTCATGTGCACCTTTTTGGTGGTTAGCAAGGGGAATCCTTCCGCAAGGTTGAATCGCATTTGGTAACCGAACACGCTTCGTGTACCGGTTCCGGTGCGGTCTTTTTTATCTACGCCTGTTTCAAGCACATGGCGCATCAGGTCGTGGTATTGTTTCATGGCATGGGGTTCGAAACAAATTTAGTCCATTGCCCATTAAAGCGATAAAATTCATTCGCCAAGTTTTCATTTTTTTTGAACCTGTCGGGATTGCGGGGGTATATGTGATTAGATTCTGGTTTTTCGTTGATAAATAGTTAGGCAAATGCACCTTGGTTCAGGTTTCAAAGGGTTATTTTTGGACTCCTTTTCCTGTACCCGTGAGCAACTTGGATCCCAGTCACCTTTCCGGACTAAATCAGTCGCAGCTCGATGCCGTCATGTGCATCGGCGGACCTGTAATGATCATTGCCGGAGCCGGTTCCGGAAAGACGCGTGTGTTGGTCCACCGCATCATCCACATGATGCATCAAGGTGTGGACCCATTCAACATTTTGGCGTTGACGTTCACCAACAAGGCGGCGCGGGAAATGAAAAAGCGTATTTCACTGACAGCAGGCGACGAGGCGCGAAACTTATGGATGGGTACATTCCACTCTGTTTTCGCCAAACTATTGCGGATAGAGGCTCCCCGAATTGGATACCCGGCTTCCTTTACCATCTACGATACCGACGATGCCAAGAATTTGATCAAGGAGATCGTGCGCGAACAAGGGTTGGATGATAAGATTTATAAGCCTTCCACCGTGTACAATCGCATATCCAACGCCAAAAACAACCTGTTCAATTGGAGGGATTATCAGGAAAATACCCAATTGATGTCGGACGACCGTCAAGCGGGGAAGCCTATGCTCGGAACGCTTTTTGAGTTATACCAGAAGCGGTGTTTCAAGGCTGGAGCAATGGACTTTGATGATTTGCTGTACAACACTTTTGTACTGTTGCGTGACTTTCCCGAGGTGTTACACAAGTACCAGAACAAGTTCAAGTATGTGCTGGTGGATGAGTTTCAGGACACCAACTATGCGCAATATGTGATTGTGAAAAAGTTGGCCGCACAGCACGAGAATATCTGCGTGGTGGGTGATGATGCGCAAAGTATCTACGCCTTCCGTGGAGCCAGCATCCAGAATATTTTGAGTTATGAGTCGGATTATCCTGATTTGAAAACCTTCAAGTTGGAGCAGAATTATCGTTCTACTAAAACGATTGTGGAGGCGGCCAATTGCGTCATCGCCAATAACAGGAACCAGCTCAAGAAATCCGTGTGGACGCAGAACCACGATGGTGAGTTGGTGCGACTGATGAAATCACTCAGCGATAATGAGGAAGGTAATATCGTTGCCAATACCATCATAGAAGACAAGATGAAGCTGCGCTTGTCGAACAAGGATTTTGCTATTCTGTACCGTACCAATGCGCAGTCGCGTTCGATGGAGGAGGCTCTGAGAAGAAAAGGTGTCGCATATCGAATCTACGGTGGCATATCCTTCTATGCACGAAAGGAAATCAAAGACCTGTTGTCTTACTTCCGTCTGGCGGTTAATCCTGTGGATGAAGAGGCGCTCAAGCGCATCATCAATTATCCCAAGAGGGAAATCGGAAAAACATCCGTAGAAAAGGTGATTGTGGCCGCGCAGCGTGAGAACACGAGTCTTTGGAATATATTGGAACGGATCAATGAAGTGGAAACCGGCATCAGTGGTGCTACCCGTGGACGTATTGCTGATTTTGTTGCGATGATCCGCAGTTTCCAGGTGATGCTCAAAACGCACAACGCATTCGACTTGGCAAGTCAGGTTGCACAGTCTTCAGGATTACTAAGGGAGCTGTATGCCGACAAATCCCCGGAAGGGGTTTCGCATTATGAGAACGTGCAGGAACTGTTGAATGGTATCAAAGAATTCACCGATAAAGGCACCACATCCCTGCCAGCTCCATCGGCGGAAATAGAATCGAAGCCCGAACTCAGAACCCTCGATGTTTTTTTACAGGATATCGCTTTGGTTACCGACGCGGAGTCTGATGACAAGAACGAGGATACCGTGTCGTTGATGACCATTCACTCGGCAAAAGGCCTTGAGTTTTCCAATGTGTTTGTGGTGGGGATGGAAGAGAATCTTTTCCCGTCTCAAATGGCATTGCAATCACGTGAGGAGTTGGAAGAGGAACGTCGATTGTTCTATGTAGCCATCACCCGTGCCGAAAAGCGTCTGACCTTGTCATACGCCTCCACCCGATACAAGTGGGGGAACTTGGTAACTTGTGAGCCTAGCCGTTTTGTGGATGAGATTGATCCGAAGTTCGTAAACGACATGACGCATGCGGTTCCAAGGCCTGTGCAGGTGAAAACTGGTAACAATTGGTCTGGTTTTGGTGGTCGAGGTGCCAAAGACCCCGCACCAGCATATAAGTCGAGGCCCGAAGGTTTTAAGAAGCTCTCCAGTGTTACACAAAGCCCCGCCACATCTACGGCTCCATTCGAGGCCGATGATTCATCAACTATCCAAGAGGGCATGGAAGTGGAACACCAGAAGTTCGGAATGGGCAAGGTGGTCAGGGTGGAAGGAGTTTTTCCCGATTCAAAAGCCACAGTTAACTTCCCGGCGCATGGCAACAAGCAGCTATTGCTCAAGTTCGCTAAACTGCGCATCCTTAAGTGAATTTGGCTTAAATTCGCTACTTATTAGCATCTAGATTTTCATTCATGGAATACAACTCCGCACGCGAACAGCTTTTAATGCCTGAGTATGGTCGCAACATCCAAAAAATGGTCCAATATGCCATGAGTCTTGAAGACCGGGAAGAGCGTAGCAAACTCGCTCGTTCCATCGTGAGTGTGATGGCTCAGTTGAATCCTCAGATGCGCGATATCGCCGACTTCAAGCACAAACTGTGGGACCATTTATTCTACATCTCCGATTTTAAGTTGGATGTGGATGCACCTTACCCCAAACCAGACCCTTCCACATACAAACTCAAGCCTAAGCCGCTCCAATATCCAGGCAAGCAGATGCGTTTCCGCCATTATGGACATATTGTAGAGGATGTCATCAAGGAGGTTTCATCAATGGAAGAAGGCTCGGCCAAGGATCAACGCATGCTAAACCTTGCCAACTTCATGAAAATGCTTTACGTGAATTGGAACAAGGACAGTGTTACCGATGAGGTGATTTTTGAGAATATCAGAACTCTCAGTGGCGGAGCATTAGTGGTGCGTGAAGACGCCCGATTGCAACATGCTTCGGAACTTCCTTCTGTTAAGCAGATCAATAAGAAACAAAACAACAAGCGCTCTAGAAAGGGCGGCAATGGTAAGAATTACCGGAAGTAAACCATTCCCCTATGGCAAACAGTTTCGAAGTACAAGGCGGATGCAAGCTCAGTGGTGAGATCACTCCCCAAGGTGCCAAAAATGAGGCATTGCAAATCATTTCGGCAGTGCTGCTAACCGATCAGCAAGTGACATTGTCGAATGTTCCAGACATCCGCGACGTCAACAAGCTCATCGACCTCCTAGCATCTTTAGGAGTAAAAGTCGACCGCAAGGGTAACGGAGTGGTAATCATGCAAGCCGACCAGGTGAACATGGATTACCTCGAAACAGCGGAGTTCGCCAAGCAAGCGGCCGCTTTGCGCGGATCCATCATGATCGTAGGTCCATTGCTGGCACGTTTTGGCAAGGCTTGCATTCCAAAGCCAGGTGGCGATAAAATCGGCCGACGCAGGCTCGATACCCACTTCATCGGTTTCATGAATCTGGGTGCGCAATTCGATTTCGATGGCAAGGAAGAGTTTTATCGCGTACAAGCTCCCTCATTGAAAGGATGTTATATGCTGTTGGATGAGGCCTCCGTTACAGGTACCGCCAACATTGTGATGGCTGCTGTGTTGGCGCAAGGCACCACCACCATCTACAATGCCGCTTGCGAACCCTATCTCCAGCAGTTGTGCAAAATGCTCAATTCCATGGGTGCGCGTATTTCAGGAATCGGATCCAACATGTTGGTGATTGAAGGCGTTTCAAAACTCGGTGGTTGCTCACATAGGATGCTGCCCGATATGATTGAAATCGGCTCCTTCATCGGATTGGCAGCCATGACGGCCTCCGAAATCACCATCAAGAATGCAGGTATTGAACACTTAGGAATCATCCCGAGTGTGTTCAAGCGTTTGGGCATCCAAATGGAATTCCGTGGGGATGACATTTTCATTCCCGCACAGGAGCGTTATGAAATCGACACGTTCATCGATGGTTCGATTCTAACCATTGCCGATGCCATTTGGCCAGGTTTTACACCTGACTTGCTGAGCGTGGTATTGGTAACTGCAACGCAAGCAAACGGCACGGTGCTTATTCATCAGAAAATGTTCGAGTCGCGCCTGTTTTTCGTGGATAAGCTAATCGACATGGGAGCCCAAATCATCCTGTGCGACCCACATCGGGCCACCGTAATCGGGCTCAACCGCAAACACCTACTAAAAGGCATCCAAATGACTTCCCCCGATATTCGTGCAGGGGTAGCCTTGTTGATTGCAGCCCTTTCTGCAGAAGGTAAAAGCGTGATTCACAACATAGAACAGATCGATAGGGGTTACGAACGCATCGACGAAAGGCTGAATGCCCTAGGTGCTTCCATCAAGCGCGTTTGACCCGTTTAGGTTTTGGTATTATATTTGTATCATCCTTCGTAAAACAATCTAATAGCTATGAAAAAATTGAGAATTCTGTTGCTGATCGCCGGTGTTGCCACGATGGCGTTTGGTTTTACAAATCAACTGAAACCTGCCGGTACCAATATCGGCGACCGTGCCATCGATTTGGCTTTCACCAGCCCTGAAGGAAAGACCATTTCCCTTTCGTCACTAAAAGGCAAAATTGTATTGTTGGATTTCTGGGCCTCTTGGTGTGGACCTTGTCGCCGCGAAAACCCCAATGTAGTAGCCGCTTACAATAAATATAAAGATGTGAAATTCAAAAGCGGTGCCAAAGGGTTCACTGTTTTCAACGTTTCACTCGATAACAACAAGGAGGCATGGATTAAGGCTATCCAACAGGATGGTTTGGTATGGCCAAACCACGTGAGTGATTTAGGTGGATGGCAATCCAAACCCGCTCAGATCTACCGTGTAAACTCCATCCCGGCTAGCTACTTGATCGACCAAAACGGTATGATCATCGGCAAAGACCTACGCGGCCCAGCTCTTGAGGAAGCCCTCGAAAAACTGCGCTGATAAGCCTCTCGAGCCATAAAAATTTAAAACCCGGTCTTGTGCCGGGTTTTTTCATTTTAACTTTGCTGACAATTTGACCCATAATATTGATTGGCAGGGAATTTGAAAACTAACCTCCGATATTTCATTTACATAGTTTACTAGCAAAAAATCATGAGCGACAATCCGCAAGGGAATCAAGAATCGGTTGAAAAAGAAGAAGTTAATGCAACAAGTGAACCCTCAACGGGTTCAGGCGGTACCGAAGAAACAGAAAACCAATTGTCTGAAGAGGAAAAACTTCGTGCTCAATTGGCAGAATCCAATGATAAGTTTATAAGACTGTTCGCTGAATTCGACAATTACAAACGACGCGCAAATAAGGAGCGCTTGGACCTGATAAAAACGGCTGGATCTGAAATGATCATGACCATGCTTCCTATTTTGGATGATTTTGAGAGAGCCATGAAGTTTTCACAAAATGCTGAAGGCAAATCAGGTGTTGAACTGATTTATCAAAAATTGCGATCCACTTTGGAGGCAAAAGGATTGAAACGAATGGAGTCAATCGGTATCGATTTCGATGCGGATTTACATGAGGCAATTACCAGTATACCCGCTCCCGAGGAAAATTTGAAAGGCAAAGTGATCGACGAGGCCGAGTGTGGCTATATGCTAAACGATAAGGTAATAAGGTTTGCAAAAGTGATTGTAGGCTCCTAACGGTATCAATAAAAAATGGCAAAAAGAGATTATTACGAGGTGCTGGGAGTTGGCAAAGATGCCAACGAGGGTGATATAAAGAAGGCCTATCGGCAGATGGCACTCAAATACCATCCCGACAAGAATCCGGGCGACAAGGAAGCGGAAGATAAATTCAAAGAAGCGGCTGAAGCTTACGAAGTGCTGAGCGATGCCGACAAACGTAGACGTTACGACCAATTTGGACACCAAGCTGTAGGCGGTGCAGCTGGGGGCGGAGCCCATGGGATGAATATGGAAGATATCTTCAGTCAGTTCGGAGATGTCTTCGGTGGGTCCCCTTTCGAGAGTTTCTTTGGTGGTGGCGGCGGTGGCGGTCGTAGGTATGTGAACAAGGGTAGTAACTTACGTATCAAGGTGAAGCTCACGCTTTCGGAGATAGCCAATGGCGTTGAGAAAAAAATCAAAGTCAATAAAAAGGTTGCTTGCGGATCATGCACCGGAACGGGCGCACTAAACGGCTCATCCTTCAACAAATGTGGTACCTGTGGTGGTAGCGGACAAGTTAGACGCGTAACCAACACCATACTTGGCCAGATGCAGACAGCATCAACCTGTCCATCGTGTCAAGGCGAAGGCCAAACCATCACCAACAAATGCAAAAGCTGTAATGGATTTGGCACCATGCCTGGTGAAGAGGTTATCTCCATCAATATACCTCCAGGTGTTGGCGAAGGCATGCAGGTTTCCGTTTCCGGGAAAGGAAATGCCGCTGAGCGCGGAGGTGTGCCAGGCGACTTGCTGATTGTGATTGAGGAGCAGGAAGATGAATTGCTGAAAAGGGATGGAAACAATTTGCTTTACGATTTATACGTTAGCATTCCCGATGCCGCATTGGGTACTTCCGTAGAGGTTCCAACGGTAGATGGCAGGGCTAAGATCAAGATTGAGCCCGGAACCCAGGCTGGAAAAGTATTACGTCTAAAAGGCAAAGGTCTTCCCCAATTGAATTCCAATTTCAAAGGTGATTTGCTCATCAATATCAATGTTTGGACTCCACAAACACTTACTTCGGAAGAAAAGAAGATGATGGAGCGGTTGAGGGATTCCGATAATTTCAAACCTAGTCCGGGCAAAGGCGACAAGTCCTTCTTTGAAAAAATGCGTGAGTACTTCAGTTAACGGCTGTTGGTGTTCCGCATATTTGGTTAATTTGGCATAATACTCCAACACCCACGGCTATGAGCAGGAAAAAACTATTCATCATAGAAGACGATCCAATGTTCGCTGAAATGCTCAAGGATCATTTAACCGCCCAACGTCCCGCATGGGAGCTGGTACATTTTTCAACTGGCGAAGAAGCCGTCAAAAATGCATTTATGGAGCCTACGGTTGCCATTATCGACTACCACTTGGATCTGAACAATGCTGGAGGCATGTCGGGTATTGATACCATGACCGAGATTCGAAAGGCCTCAAAAAACACCCAATGCGTTTTCCTTTCCGGTCAGAAAAGCTACGGGCTTGCCTTGCAAACCATTTCACATGGAGCTAACAATTATGTTTTGAAAGATGATGCGGCTTTTGCCGAAATCACCCGGATCCTGGATTCGGTCAAATGATTTTGTTGGCTTAATAAATTTCACTTCACATAGTATGATCCTCCAAGTCAGGAACGTTTCCAAACAGTATGCCGCACACAAGGCGCTGGATGATGTTTCATTGGATGTTCCAAAAGGCAGCGTGTTTGGACTTCTGGGTCCGAACGGGGCTGGCAAAACATCCTTGATCCGTATCATCAATCAAATCACCGGCCCTGATGCCGGCGAGGTGTTGTTCAACGGGCAGCGATTGTCTCCAGAACACATTTCGATGATTGGCTACCTGCCCGAAGAGCGAGGCCTGTACAAGAAGATGGAAGTGGGCGAGCAAGCATTGTATTTGGCGCAGCTCAAAGGACTATCCAAGAAAGAAGCGATGGAGCGCCTGAAGTTTTGGTTTGAGAAATTCGAGTTGAAAGGTTGGTGGAAGAAAAAAATCGATGAACTGAGTAAAGGCATGCAGCAAAAGGTGCAGTTCATCATTACGGTTTTGCATGAGCCCAAGTTGTTGATACTGGATGAGCCATTCACCGGTTTCGATCCCATCAACGCAGGCCTCATCAAGGATGAATTGCTTCGTTTGCGGGATAAAGGCACTACGGTGATTTTATCCACACACCGCATGGAATCGGTCGAAGAACTTTGCAGTCATATTGCATTGATAAATCGCTCCAGGAAAATTTTGGATGGCGATGTGCACGACATCCGACGCAAGTTCAAATCGGGAAAATACGAGATAGAATACAACGGACATGGTATCGGACTCGCCAACAGTTTGTGGGGAGGCTTCGAGCTGATCTCCAATGAGCCACATGCGGGACACATGAAAGCTATCGTATCCATACCTGATGGCATGAAAACAAACGACCTATTGGCGGGCATGATTCAGAATGTTGAAATCGTTTCATTCAGGGAAGTGATTCCAGGAATGAACGACATATTCATTTCATTGGTTAACGAAAGCAATCAGGAAAGGGAGGTGATGGCATGAGCAAGATTTCATTGATTATCCAGCGCGAATACTTCTCGAGAGTCAAGAAGAAATCCTTCATCATCATGACCATCCTCGGTCCGCTGTTGATGGCGGCCCTTTTCATGGTTCCGATACTGATGGCCATGTACGATGAGAAGGAGGAGGTAACCATCAAGGTGATTGACGAGTCTGGATTGTTCGCTTCGCGTTTCAAGGATACGCCTACACTGAAGTTTCAAATAGACACGTTGCCATTGGAGGTTGCCAAACAGCTTTTTGATCCCGAATCAGACGACGGCATCTTGTACTTGCCCGGCAACTTCATCAACAACAACGCTTCGGTATTGCTGTTCACCGCCAAGCAAGCCAACTTGAATATGGTGGCTGCATTGGAGAAAACCGTTCAGGCAGAGGTTGAAGACATCAAGTTGATGGCCATCACCAAAGAATATGGTCTTACAAGGGCTGAATTGGAGAAAGCCAAGTCGGAAGTGAAAATAAATGCTCGCATACTCACAGAAAAAGGCGAGGAAAATTCCAGTGCCGAATTGAAATCCATCATAGGCTTCATTCTGGCCTTCATGATTTACATGTCTATTTTCCTGTATGGCACGCAAGTACTGCGCGGTGTCATGGAGGAGAAATCAAATCGCATCGTGGAGGTAATCATTTCTTCCGTAAAGCCGTTCCAACTCATGCTGGGCAAAATTGTTGGAATCGCATTGGTGGGACTAACGCAGTTCTTTTTGTGGATTGTGCTCACCTTCGCTTTCAGCTCCATTGCCACCACCATGTTTGTGGATTCCAATAGGATCCAGGAGCAAATGCAGCAGCAGGTAACGCCTTTGGGCACACCGGTTGGACCTGGTGCTACTGTTAGTCAAACCCAACAATTGGGCGATGGCGTGAGCGAGATATTCGCCATGATGGGCTCCATAGATTACGGTTTGATATTGGGATGTTTCATTTTCTTCTTCTTGGGTGGTTATTTGCTTTATGCTTCCTTGTTTGCAGCAATCGGTTCAGCGGTCGACAGCGATTCGGATGTACAGCAATTCATGCTGCCGGTAACCATCCCCATGATACTGTCATTCATCGTGGCTCAAAATGTGATTCAGAACCCGGACTCCACCTTGGCATTCTGGTTCTCCATCATTCCATTAACGTCGCCAATTATCATGTTGGTGCGTGTGCCATTTGGAGTGGAGACATGGGAACTAGTATTGTCAATGGGATTGTTGGTTGGAGGATTTCTGTTGACCACATTCATGGCCGGTAAAATTTATCGAACCGGTATTCTGATGTACGGTAAGAAGGTTACATGGCGTGAGCTAGGCAAATGGCTTTTTTATAAATAATAACTCATGGCCAAAACCCAATCACGACCCGGTGCCGTCCGCAAGGCGGTGGTGGATTTTGGTACCAATACGTTTCATTTGCTGGTGGCTGATGTGCATAAGGATGGCACCTTCACCAAGCTACTGCATCGGAAGATTACTGTAAAGCTTGGCCAGGGTGGATTCAATCAGGGTTTGATTGCCCCCGCTGCATTGAAGCGTGGACTTGATGCGGTTTCTAAATTCCGTGTTGACCTGAATCGACTCAAGCCCTCAAGCATAAAGGCTTTTGGCACATCCGCCATACGTGACGCATCCAATGGTCGCGATTTTTCCAGAGTGGTTCAACG
>JBKDSL010000093.1:0-3639 GCA_046340555.1 Bacteroidota bacterium | reverse complement strand
AAATGCGCCTTGACTACTGGAGTTCACATTGTATTCGCGCTCCCCATAATTCAACCGTCCGCCACGGTCACCATTCCAATCCAATGCTTGCAAACAATAGTTCCCACCTTGTTTTTTGATGCTACCAAAAACAAGATAACGATTGTTGCCATCCTCAAAAGAAACTGTTACTCGGCTTCCATCCACCACATCCTTGATCAAACAAGGCGTACCCGACTTTATTACCACCCGCTCAAGCACCTCATCCTTCATCAATGTCAACTCACCGCCCTCAGTGGTCTTTTTTGCACCTTGTGAGTATCTGGTCAGTATGATTGGCCCACTGACATAAAATTGAATCGATTTCAAATCCTCCTCACTCAACTTATATTGCTCCCTGAGCTCTTGGGTAAAAATACGTGTTGGTGTTCCACAAGAACCGAAGACAACCGTTATAATACTGGCCATCAGAATTTTAAAAGCTTTTTGCATGATCGATAGTTTGATTGAATGAAGTTTTGCAATAATCGTTCCAAAAGGCCAATTGAAAGTGTTTACTTTGCTTTAACAGACAAAACATGCTAGGTCCAATCTATAGGTTTTTCTTCAAAATTAGGGGTTGGAAACTGATTGGCCAGATTCCTCCCGAATTACCGAAGTTTGTGATGGTTGTTGCGCCTCACACCAGCAACTGGGACTTTTTTGTTGGACTTGGTGCACGGAGCATGATGGGAGTTGATACCAGGTTTGTGGGCAAGAAGGAACTTTTCAAATTCCCTTACGGATGGATTTTCAGGAAACTAGGCGGATATCCCGTTGACCGTTCTAAAAACACAAACATGGTAGATGCTGTCTGCGAAATTTTTGAATCGAAAGACCGCTTTTCCATTTGCCTAACACCAGAGGGAACACGCAGCTACGCCCCTGTTTGGAAAACAGGATTCTGGCATATCGCCAACAAACTGCAAATCCCCATCGTGATGGTGTCCATGAATTATGAAACCAAGGAAATAGTTATAGAAAAACCATTTTTCACCTCGGGAAATATCGATAACGACATTGCGTTCATGAAAGAACACTTCAAGTTGGTGCCTGGTTTTCATCCAGAAAAAGGAGTTCATTGATCAAAGAAGCGATCTGAGAAGTTCACGAGATAAAGCTTTTCTGTGGCCCTGGTGACAGCCGTGTATAACCATCTCCAATAGTTTCTGTCAACCATTTCTTCTGTAAGGTATCCTTGGTCCACATATACTGCCTTCCATTGGCCGCCTTGTGCCTTGTGACATGTAACAGCATAACCGAATTTGACTTGTAAGGCTTGGTAATGAGAATCCGATGCCAATAAGGCAGCTCTAGCTGTTTTGGATAAATCGGGTGATCCGTTCGCGATTACAGATTGGAATAAGCGGTTCGATTGCTCATTGGTAAGCGAGGGTGCTTCCGTATGCAAGCTGTCAAGATTGATAATGGCCTCGAAGGGGGGTAAATCCGGGTAATCAATAAACTCCAAGCTCAAGTTAGCGAAACGGAAACCATACATTTCGCTGAATCCATTTACACGAGCCACCCGAAGCATGTCGCCGTTCGCTATAAAAGAAGGTCCCGATTCACCATCCAACCAAAAATAATTGTTCTTGGTGCACATCAAATGATCGCCTGCGTTTACCTCTTCGGTAAACCACATCGAACCAAACCTGATTTGCCGGTTGTAATTGTTGGCAGACTTATTTGATCTACAAACAACAATTACTTGGTCAGCTCCAAATGTTCCATGATCGCTTGCCAGTTGCTCACCCACGTCGGAGGAAGTCAATCGGCAAACGTCATTGAATGTGATATTGAAATGGAAGCCGTCAGTACCCATCACCTGGTTGCGAAGTGCCGTAGCATTGAATAAAATTCCACTTTCCTGTTCTTGCCTAACCACTTCGGTCAGCTCAAAGTGACCGGCACGCAGCGCAAAACGAGCCATCATATAACGAACATCCAAAGCAGCACTGTTTTCCTCGCCAACAGGTGGAAGCTGCGCCGAATCACCAACCAAAATCAATCTACAACCTTCGCCTGATGACACATAACTAACCAAGTCTTGCAGTAAGTTTCTCGAGTAAGCCCCATCTCGTGCCGATTGAGATGGGATCATGGAGGCTTCGTCTACAATGAAAAAAGTATTCTTGCTGTTGTTAGGCGCTAGCTTCATGCTAAAACCTCCCCCTTCGGCCATATCCATACGGTAAATACGACGGTGTATAGTCGAAGCCGTCCTGCCCGAATATCCGGTCATCACCTTGGCAGCGCGTCCAGTGGGTGCCAGTAAAACAGCCCGGGCTCCAATGGATGACAAAGATTTAACCAATGCGCCTACCATAGTAGTCTTACCGGTGCCCGCGTAACCTTTGATAATATAGGTATCTCCAGTGGTGCTATTAACCATGAAGTTCGCCAAACGCGCTACTAGAAGACTTTGACCAGGGGTTGGTTGAAACCTCAGATTGGCCAAAAGAACCTCGTTTACATGGGACTTGAGCGATTCGTTCATTCGAAATTTGAAAAATCTAAAGTTAGCGATTGACCCCTGACAAACTTCCTGAAGTCAAAAAAAGCCTAAATTTGACTACCGAATCGAGTTTGATAATATTTCAACTTACAGCACCATGAACATTAAAACTCAGGAGTTAAAACCTGGCCTTCGAATAGCAGGTCAAGGTTTTGATCGGAATGCTTCCGGGGTTTGTGACATTTACCTCCACGTGGGTTCAAACAGCTTTTCTTGTGCTGCGGCAAGTCCTGCGTCGCGCAGGTTTTTAGGATTTGAACATTGGGATTTCGATCATGCGCTTGACGCGGAAACCTTCAATGCGCTGCTAAATGAATCAATCCTATTGAGTTCATCTCGCCAATACCGTAAGGCGATTTGTAGCTATGAAGGAAGGGAAACCATGTTCATCCCCGCTTCTCTTTTTGATGCTTCTTCCATCAATGAGCAAATGGCGCTGGGTTTCGGATCAGCTGTTTTGAAAAAACAAATTGCGAGCGAAGAAATCCCGATGATGCAAATATGCAACAGCTTCACATACGACAGTGAGGTATCTGCATCCATAGCACAAAGATTACGCCAGGTGGAATTCCACCATTCTTCTGCAATCAGATTGCGCTATTTGGCAGCCATAGGCGGTCCAAGCAAGGATGTAATCTGGCTCATCGACGTAGATGGAGCATTCATGCACATCACTGCTGTCCGTTCATCATCGCTGATGTTCCACAACACATTTGAATTCAGAACACCCGAAGAGTTGACTTATTACATGCTCCTGGTGTTTGAGCAGTTGAAACTCAATCCTGAGGTTGCAGATGTTTTCTTCACAGGAACAACTTCAAAAGAGGACCCTGCCTTTACCTTGGCAAGCCGCTATGTAAGTCATTGCAGATTGGCAGGACTTCCCACCATATACACTTACGAGTCGGAGTTCTCTTTCCTGGATTCAAACCGATTTTTCAATCTTTTTTGCGGTCCGGTTTGCGTATCATAGCCGGCAAATACAAGGGGCGAACCATCGTTCCGCCTCCAAATCTTCCCGTAAGGCCTACGACTGATTTTGCACGTACAGGATTATTCAACTTGCTATCCACGAGGATTGATTTTGAAAATTCCAATTGCCT
>JBKDSL010000092.1:0-7866 GCA_046340555.1 Bacteroidota bacterium | reverse complement strand
CGCGCCACGGGAGCGGGTGCGCGACAGCCCCGAGTGGTCGGGCCAACGGCCAGGCAGACCTTGTGAAGCGCACCGATCTCGAAGAGGACACCATCCGCGAAGTGCTCAGCATTCTGCGTTCTGAATTCGAATGAGACGCGTAGCAGACAGGGGCAAAGGCCCCCCTGATTAAATCAAACAAAACGAAAAAAGAAAAACCAAATAATGTCAGAAGCCGCCACAATCAGACTCAACAAGGTCCTCAAGGAAATTGGAGTGGGCATCGATCACGTAGTGGATTTCCTCGATAAGAAGGGAGTCAAGGTCGAAAAAACCCCGAACGCCAAAATTTCCATGGAGGCTTATGATTTGCTCCAAAAAGAGTTTCAGTCCGATCTGCAGGCCAAGAAGTCTGCCGAGGAAATTACAACCCAAAAGTTCCGCAAAGATAATGTGGTGATTGAGGCGAAGGCTGGTACCGGTGCATCTAAATCAGAAGCCGAGCCCGAACAGAACGACGAGGCACTCGCTCGCGAGCTGATTCAAATCAAACAAACCGCGGCCGAAAAAACCAAGGAAACGCCAAAGGCCAAAACCAAAAAAGCGGAGCCCGAGCCTGAAGTCATAAAGGCAAAAGTTGAAAAGACGCAGCCCAAAGTGATCGATAAAATCGATCTTTCCGCTTTGGAGAAGCCCAAGAAGAAAACCGCCAAGAAGAAAAAAGACGAGGAGCCAGTACCAGAACCTACGACTCCAGCCAAGCAGGAAGCACCTGTGGCTGTTGTTGAGCCCGAGCCGGAAGTTGTGGAGACACCTCAAGTGGTAGAACCCACTCCTGAGCCCACTCCCGAGCCACCAGCTCCAGCTCCCCCCGCAGAACCTCAGGCACCAGACGCACCATTCAGAATGGATCGCGACAAGTTATCAGGTCCAACCATTCTTGGCAAAATCGAATTACCTGTTGAGCAGCCAAAGAAAAAAGGTGGCCCGTCGAGTGCTGATGAAAGGAAAAAGCGGAAACGTACCGAGAAGAAAGTAAATATTTCCGATTCCTCATTTCAAAGACCTCCGACCGATAAAACGGATTGGGGTCGCCCAGGCGGTGGACCTAATCGCGGTAAGCGCCCAGCTCCTGCAGCAAAAGCAGAGCCAACCGATAAGGAGATTCAAGACCAGATCAAAGCCACCCTTGCCCGCTTAAGCGGATCGGGAGGCAAGACCAAGGGTTCCAAATACCGTAAAGAGAAACGTGAGGCTTTGCGTCGCGAAGAAGAGACGGCTGCAGAGGAACTCAACCTGAATAAAACCATCAAGGTAACCGAGTTCGTAACAGCAAGTGAACTCGCCAAGTTGTTGAACGTGCCCGTTACGCAAATCATCGCTACGTGCATGAGCTTGGGCATCATGGTGTCCATCAATCAACGACTCGATGCCGAAACGTTATCTGTTGTTGCCGATGAATTCGGCTTCAAAGTGGAGTTTGTATCCGCTGATGTGCAAGAAGCCATTCAAGACAAACCCGACGATCCCGCATTGCTGAAACCACGCGCTCCGATTGTAACCGTAATGGGTCACGTTGACCACGGTAAGACATCCTTGCTGGACCACATCCGTAAAGCCAACGTTATATCAGGCGAGGCTGGTGGAATCACGCAGCACATAGGCGCTTATGAAGTAGCCTTGGAAGATGGCAGGAAGATTACCTTCTTGGATACACCAGGTCACGAAGCATTTACCGCCATGCGCGCACGCGGTGCCAAGGTCACCGACGTTGCTATCATCGTGATTGCGGCTGACGACAGCGTAATGCCCCAAACCATTGAGGCCATCAACCACGCACAAGCGGCGAACGTTCCAATCGTTTTTTCCATCAATAAAATAGATAAGCCCGGTTCCGCACACGAAAGGATACGCGAGCAACTTTCCAAGATGAACATCTTGGTGGAGGACTGGGGCGGAAAATTCCAATGCCAGGAAATATCAGCCAAGAAAGGGTTGAATGTGAACAACCTTCTTGAAAAGGTGTTGCTCGAGGCCGAAATCCTCGATCTTAAAGCCAATCCTGATAAGAACGCCATCGGAACCGTAATTGAATCATCACTCGACAAAGGCCGCGGTTATGTAACCACCATGTTGGTACAAGCTGGTACGCTACACGTTGGCGACACCGTGTTGGCAGGAAAGCAGGCCGGTAAAGTGAAGGCGCTATTCAACGAGCGCGGCGGCAAACTACAGCAAGTGGGCCCATCGCAACCGGTAATCATGCTCGGTATGCCAGGTCCTGTACAAGCCGGCGACCAGTTCCATGTAATGGACGATGAGCGCGAGGCACGTGATATCGCCAACAAGCGCCAGCAATTGCAACGCGAACAAGGCATCCGCACACATAAGCACATCACCCTCGATGAAATCGGTCGACGTTTGGCTATTGGAAACTTCAAAGAACTGAACGTAATTGTAAAAGGTGACGTGGATGGATCCGTGGAGGCATTAGCGGATTCGTTATTGAAACTCTCAACCGCTGAAATACAGGTGAACGTGATTCACAAGTCAGTAGGTGCCATCACCGAAACGGATGTGAATCTCGCCGCCGCATCCAACGCCATCGTCATCGGCTTCCAGGTGCGTCCTTCAATCAACGCACGCAAGCTGGCCGAGCAAGAGGAAATCGATATCCGTCTATACTCCATCATTTACGACGCCATCAACGAACTTAAATCGGCGATGGAAGGCATGTTGGCACCCGAATTCGAAGAGAAGATCATATGCAACATCGAGGTGCGTGAAACATTCAAGGTTCCAAAAGCCGGTACCGTTGCCGGATGTATGGTGTTGGATGGGAAAATCAACCGCAATACCAAAGTGCGTGTCATTCGCGATGGTATCGTAGCGCATTCGGGTGAGCTTTCTTCATTGCGTCGTTTCAAAGACGATGTGAAGGAAGTTGCTTCCGGTTACGAGTGTGGACTCAGCATCAACAATTTCAACGATATCCAGATCGGCGACATCATCGAAGGATATGAGCAGGTTGCCGTCAAGAGAACACTTGCCTGATAGTATATGGAACTCAACGAGCAGGAGCAGTTGCGCCGTGGTGCGCTGAAAGAACTACAGGAATTAGGCATCGAACCTTATCCTGCAGACCTTTTTGAGATTAACACCTCGTCCTCTTATGTGAACGAGCATTTTGATAGTAAAGAATCCGAACTGCGTGATTTGAAATTGGCGGGCCGCATCATGAGCCGCCGGATAATGGGCAACGCATCCTTTGTCGAGTTACAGGATTCGTCAGGGCGGATACAGCTTTACTTCCGCAGGGATGATTTGTGCCCAGGGGATGACAAAACTTTATATAATACGGTTTTCAAAAAACTGTTGGACATCGGCGATATCATCGGTGTAAACGGCTATGCCTTCAAGACGCAGCTAGGTGAGATTAGCATCCATGTAACTTCATTCAAGGTGCTTTCCAAATCCCTTCGCCCTTTGCCCATTGTAAAGGAAAAAGATGGCGTGGTGTATGACGCATTCTCGGATCCCGAGCTTCGCTACCGTCAACGCTATGTGGATTTGATAGTGAATCCGCATGTACGTGATGCTTTTTTAAAGCGCACGATGTTGACCAATTCGATGCGGAATTTCCTCAACGACAAAGGTTATTTGGAAGTTGAAACACCCATACTGCAACCGCTTTATGGAGGAGCCGCAGCACGTCCGTTCAAGACGCATCACAACACGCTCGACATGACGCTGTATTTGCGTATCGCCAACGAGCTTTACTTGAAGCGATTGATTGTTGGTGGTTTTGATGGAGTGTATGAGTTCTCAAAGGATTTCCGCAACGAGGGGATGAGTAGGTTTCACAACCCCGAATTCACACAGATGGAGTTATATGTTGCGTATAAGGATTACCAGTGGATGATGGATTTGGTAGAGGAGATGGTAGAGCGCGTGGCATTGGATCTTCATGGCACCACCAAGGTTACCGTGGGCGAAAACGTAATCGACTTCCAGCGTCCTTGGAAACGATTCACCATGTATGAAGCCATTGAGCATTTCACAGGAGTTGACATTTCTGAGATGACGGAGTTGGAGATGCGCGTAGCAGCTGAAAAAATGGGCATCAAAACTGACGATACCATGGGTCGAGGCAAGTTGATAGACGAGATCTTTGGAGAAACCTGCGAACATAAACTGATACAACCAACTTTCATAACCGATTATCCCGTAGAGATGTCGCCCTTGGCGAAAAAGCATCGATCCAAACCGGGATTGGTTGAGCGTTTCGAAGCTATTTGCAATGGTAAGGAAATGTGTAACGCATTCAGTGAGCTGAACGATCCGATTGATCAGCGCATGCGTTTTGAAGAGCAGTTGGAGTTGGGTAAGCGTGGTGATGAAGAGGCCATGCAGCTGGACGAGGACTTCTTGCGCGCCATCGAATACGGCATGCCACCTACGGCAGGATTGGGAATCGGTATTGACCGTTTATCGATGATCATGACCAATTCGCCATCGATACAGGATGTGTTGTTTTTTCCGCAGATGCGTCCCGAAACACAACAGGGTTCATCTGCAGCAGCCAGCGGCATAGAGGGCGTTCCCGAACCATGGAGTGGCTTGCTTTCAAAGCTTGGAATTACTTCCAAGGAGCAACTTAAGGCTGCAAACCTAAATAAGCTGTTTAACGATATGGGGGGGATGCGTAAGAAATTGAAAATCTCGGAATCGCTTCCGGGCTTGGACGTGATCCGCTCTTGGGCGGAGTAACCTCAATATAGCTTCTCGAAAAAAGGGAAGATTTTTCTGCCCATAAGTTTCCCCACTAGGTGTATCCACAACATCCCCAACAAGGGTGCTACAATAAATGCAATGGGTGAAAACACCCAGGCTTGCGCAATATCCAAATGCAGCAAATGCATGATGCCGCGAGTCAAACCGCATCCGGGACAATTGAAGTCAAATAGGCTTTTGTACAAACACAAGGTATCGCCTTGATCAAAATAATCAGCGGGAAGCCATAACAAATAAAAAGGCCCGGCGACCAATATTAGCAACAGGGCTTTGGATGCTATTTTTCTCAAGTCATCGATTGCCTAGAATAATATACAGTGCATGAATAACACCTGGGAACCAACAAAAAATACTTAGTATTAGATTCACTGTACAACGGTCGGTCCAGTTTTTTCCCTCGTAAAGGAACATGGCCAAAGGGGGAATCAGCAGCGCTAATAATACATACAGCACGGTATCGTCTGCACCTCTACGAAACAGCTTCTTGATTAGCCGTTTGTTTTTTGGAAGAACGTCGGTCGCTGAAACTTTTGTTTCGGGTCTTACCGTTTCAAAGGTTCGATTGGTGGTGGCTACAGGAGAAACAAAGGTTTTCCCCGCCGCCAAAACATTATTATTTTCTGTCGGATAATTTTTGTTGAGCGGAGAAACGAAATCTTGACATGTAACCGTGGTTGTCGTAACCTCCCTAGGGTGGTTGTTGACTGGACTGTTTGGTTTATCCAACCTACGGGATTTGGGTGATTCTGAAACACTTTCCTCAACGTTTTTTTTCGATGCCCAATCGATATGGTAGCCTTTGTTATATAAACGTTTTTCAATCGAGCAGGAAGTAAACAATACGGTTGATGCGAACACGTAAAAAAGAATCTTGGCAACTTTCATCATGATGTGTAGGCTTTGGTCTAACAAAATTATCAATAGTCCACGACCAAGGTTTCAAGTAAAATATAATTTTTCAACCTCTCACAAATCAAAAAAATTCTGAACCACAGTGGTTTAAGCCGGGTTGTGTTTCCACGAAAAAATGAAATCCACGTGTAAGGTTTGTCCACTTTTTTTACAAACCGCGCAGTGGATTTCGGGTATAAATGCGCATGGACATAGGAAAATTTCTTTCGGAGGACCTTGAAACCAGGGCCGAACTCTTGTTGGAAGAGGGAAATTTCATCGCCCTGCGCAAGCGACGCGATAACACTTGTGCCTTGTATGAACTGTACGGGCGCTATGTGGAGGTTGTGGTTTGCAATAAGCTTATCAAGCAAATCGGTTTTGTGGAAGACACCAACCGATTGGCTTCGTATGTGAGAAAGCAGTCGGTGAATTTATTCTTCCAATAAAAAAGCGGACTTACGGGTCCGCTTCGTTGATCAGGTCCGACTTACGGGTCAGGCTCTGCTTATATAGTTATTCAGCTCAACGATGCTGCTTTCAAAGGCGAACAAGTCGTATACCACCCAGTAATTTTCGCGGTCGATGGTTTTGTTGTAGGCGAATTTGGCTAATTCCAATCTCGATGAATCGAAGGTCATCAGCCCCATCATATCGGCCACTTGGCGTGAAGTGAAGTTGTTTGACATGATTGCGTTTTTGGCAACAGTCATGCGGCTGCTTTCAAAACTCATGTTACGCAAGGTATTCATCAGTCCGCCGAAGGCGTAATCGTCCATACAATGTATAACAGGAACGACTGGAGGCATATTGCATACAGGTTGGGTAATCACAGGTTCGCATGCATACAAGGGTTCAACGCGGTTGATTCGGAATCGGCGGGCGCGGTCGACCATGGCGCGAACATCTGATGAGGCTGGGATATCCACATATCCGCTGAATACAACCAGGTGACGGATTCCGCCGTAGACGTGATGGCCACTGTTGGCCACTTTGGTGATGGTGATGTAGCGGGTTCCTGGAGCTACCTCGTCGAGGTGGAAGCGGGTTACCGGCTCGGTAAAGCGCTGACGGTCGATGGTTACGGTAAACCAGGAATTGTCGAACATCCTGATGTGAAGCTCAGACCCCGCGTGTGATGCGTGAATACGCGCGGAGGCGAAGAGCAAGGCGATGATGAGTAGTGCTTTTTTCATGTTGCTGTCCTCCATATTTTAGGTTAAACATGTCAACATACAATCCAAAGCCGTGCCAAACTTTTCTGATTACAAACAAACCGCTGGATAATAATAAATTACGTGCGTTTAAAAACAAAAAGCGCCTTTAGGGGCGCTCAATGTTCATATGGAAAATGAAGATGGGTCTGTTACTTCATTACCGGAGCATCTAGTTCTATGTATTTCAAGAAGGGCTCCAATAACTCAATGGATCGGAAAGCAAAAATCTTATCGATACGGTTGGAAGAGGTGCTATACCAAAGTTCGATGTAATAGTCGTTTAAATGAAACAGGTTTACTCGGTGTGTATCGTTTCGATAGGCCATCAAGAAAGCCGCGCCATGCCAAAGGTGCCATGATTTTTCGTCGTTGGTTAAAAGATTGAATTCCGCTGCTGTCAATTGCTGTTCCATAATCAATGTTATTTGAAAGCAAATTACCTCGCCCCCAAGGTCAAAAGCGTGCAATTTGGTAAAAGGAAGCTTTTGATTGGCGAAACAGGATTTTTTAATGACCGAAGTCCACATCGGCAAAGGTGATACAAATCATGGATTGGGTCTGACGGACATCATTTGCCTCCCTCCCATATGGAAATACATTTGTTCATGTAATTCAAACATCACGTCAAAAAACAAAGCCATGAACACACGAAGAATTGCTGCCGTATTGCTTGCCTTGTTTGTCATATTGGTTCCTTTCAGGAGGGCCTTCCTTACCGACGATAACCCCGGAATCATGATGATTGCATCTTTCATTGCAACCGTATTGGGCATTGTGGTTTTTTACAAGCTGACTATCAAAAGGCAGACACCAGCACATTAACATCACCATTTCAACCTTTTTTATAAAGCCATGGAGCCGTAACTCCGTGGCTTTGTTTTTTAAAAAAAGAAAAACCCGGACCGTGTGTGAGGTCCGGGTAAAAAACAAAGTTCCCGTTAGGGGAATCGATCGCTGTAGCTTGGGAAGATGGGGAACCCGGACA
>JBKDSL010000091.1:0-8587 GCA_046340555.1 Bacteroidota bacterium | reverse complement strand
ACAACCGAAAAAAACAAACATAATGAATACTCGGACAACCACACCCACTAAATAAAAAGGAATGAGCGGATTCACCAGATTGTATACTGTTTGTATCGTGATTACCGCTCCCATGAATACGGAAATCAGTGAAACGATACCCAAAGAAGTGATACCGATTGAAACCATTTCGTCGGCCACACGACTTCGGTAAACGTTCCACTTTTCGGGTCTTCTGAAAATCGAGGCTATGAAAAGCCAATAACGGCCTAGGTCTTTCAGGATATTCATGCGTTCTCAAAATTAGTTATATTTGAGGAACGCCAACTTAAGATCGAACTGAATGATTGCACAGTCAACTTTTAAATTGCTTAAACGAATGCTATTGGTAACTATTCTTGGTTTGGCCGTTAGTTCCTTGGTTGTTTCTTGCTCGGGCTCCAAAGGCAAGAATTGCAATTGCCCATCCTTTGGTAGGAAGCACTGATTTTTTACCTATTCGTGTCATTTGGTCATGCCTTTTTTAAAAGGTGAATACTATCTTAGCACCCAGTTTAATTTAAAACAATTCTAAATAATAATTCATTGTATGGGGGCTGATAGCCAGAGTCTTGCATCTGTTTCTGTGGGTCAATCGGCCGTTATCGAGTCCTTTACCGATGAGTTTGTGGAGCTGAAGATGTTGGAGATGGGAGTGGTGCCCGGCGAATTGGCTGTAGTAGAGCGTATCGCACCCTCCGGAGACCCGATAGCAATCCGCATATCCGATTCCCTGATTGGCGTTCGCAAAGAAGAAGCATCCAAAATCCAGGTAACAAAAGCAGAACGTTAATCAAACTTTCAAACTCGGATTGTGACGGATAAAAAAATCAAAGTAGCACTGGCGGGAAATCCCAATTCGGGGAAGTCCACACTTTTCAACCGGCTTACCGGGCTGAGCCAGAAAATCGCCAACTTTCCAGGTGTTACCGTAGAAAAGAAAAGCGGCAGCTTTGATTTCAATGGCAAGTCCTTCGAACTGCTGGATCTTCCTGGAACTTATTCTCTTTATCCCAAAACACCGGAGGAGTGGATTACCACAGCGGTTTTATGTGACGAAACCAATCCCTCTTTTCCAGACCTTACACTGATAGTAGCTGACAGCACCAACATTAAAAGGAGTGTGTTTTTTGCCACACAGGTATCCGATTTAGGACGGCCATGCCTATTGGTGCTGAACATGGCCGACATGCTGGCCGGACGTGGCGAGGAGATCGATGTGGAAGCCGCCTCCAAGCTGTTATCCATTCCCGTAGTATTGGTGAATGCGATAGATGGTCAAGGTTTAGATGCACTCAAGCAATTGATGGCAGGAGCCGTGCATCCCGCTGCAGCGGTTTTCAATCCCGTTCCAGACAGCGCCAAAGCACTGGTAGAACTGATTCGAAACGATTTACCCAACCTGACTGATTACGCAGCCTTCCAAATCATCATGGATCCGGGAGTGAAAGCCCCTGTCAGTGAAAACACAAGAGCTCGAATCGATGAGCTCCGTTCCGCTGTTGGATTCTCGGCTTTGAAGATCCAGTCTACCGAAACTTTGTCTAGATACGAAAAGGTGGCTGTTTTGGTACCTCAAATCGTTCGTAAGAAAAATGCGGTCGGGTCCGATTATCGCAAGATCACATCAAAACTCGACGACATACTCATCCATCCCATTATCGGTTACCTTGCCTTTTTGTCTGTGATGTTCGTTATGTTCCAGGCGGTATTTGCATGGGCATCTCCACCAATGGAACTGATCGATTCCTTCTTCGCCTGGTGTGGTTCGCAGGCTGAAGGAGCCCTTCCGGCAGGCGTGTTTCGCGATTTGCTTGTGAATGGAATAATTGCTGGGTTAGGAGGTGTGGTGATTTTCATTCCGCAAATCGCATTGCTTTTCCTCTTCATCACCATACTTGAAGACACCGGCTACATGGCTCGCGTGAGTTTTATGTTGGACAAGCAGTTGCGTCGATACGGATTAAACGGTCGCTCCGTGATTCCGATGATCAGTGGCGTGGCTTGTGCGGTGCCCGCTATTCTTTCTGCACGTACCATCGCTAATCGTAAAGAGCGGCTGATTACCATGTTTGTTACACCGCTGATGAGTTGCTCGGCGCGACTACCTGTGTATACCTTGCTTATCGCCTTAGTAATTCCCGATGACCGTGTATTCGGTTTTTTGAACATGCAGGGATTGGTTTTGATGGGACTTTATTTGATTGGTTTCCTCGCCGCGATATTGTCGGCATGGGTAATGAAGCACCTGCTGAAATCGCAGGAGCGCTCGTTCTTCATCATGGAGCTTCCTGTTTACAGATTGCCTCGTTGGAGAAACGTATTGCAAGTGATCTTGGATAAGATCAGGGTGTTCATTTTCGAAGCTGGAAAGGTGATTGTGGCCATTTCTATCATTTTGTGGGCTTTGGCCTCATATGGACCAGGCGATAAGTTCGCGCAAATTGAAAAGCAGATGGAAGTGGTGGGATCAAGCGACCCACACGCCTACACCGTTTTGGCTTCCGAAAAACTGAAGTGGAGTTATGCCGGAAGATTAGGAAGTGCCATTGAGCCTGTGTTGGAGCCATTGGGATTTGATTGGAAAATCGGAATCGCGTTGGTGACGAGCTTCGCCGCCCGCGAAGTTTTTGTAGGAACCATGTCTACCATTTACAGTGTGGATGGGGGAGAGGAGGACGTGATGACCATACGGGAAAAAATGCGCGCCGAAATAAATCCCAGCAATGGAAAGCCTCGCTATGATTTACCTACTGGTATCGGCTTGATGCTCTTTTATGCTTTTGCTTTGCAATGCATGAGCACCTTGGCGGTGATGAAGCGCGAAACAGGTGGATGGAAATGGCCTGTAATGCAGTTCGCATACATGGGATTTTTGGCTTATTTTTCGGCCTTATTGGTACACCTCACTATGGGATAACATCCGATTAAGATGAACATCACGGAACTCGAAAAGGCATTATCTAAGTATGTACCACAAGGATCCTTGGATACCTGTGTGCAGTGGATTGTGGATCACCGCATCGCCATGCGTATCTCCAAATCTCGTAACAGCAAATACGGTGATTATCGTCCACCCGACGGAGAGAACGGTCA
Organism: Bacteroidota bacterium; assembly: GCA_046340555.1. Classification (GTDB taxonomy): domain Bacteria; phylum Bacteroidota; class Bacteroidia; order AKYH767-A; family OLB10; genus JALRAP01. Next base: position 5,473 of record JBKDSL010000091.1, on the reverse strand, counting down.
TCGTATATCGGTAAACCATGATCTAAATAAATATGCTTTTCTGATCACCTTCACGCACGAGGTGGCTCACCTGGTCACCTGGTCGAGGTTCAAATTCCGGGTAGATCCACATGGCAAGGAGTGGAAGTTGGAATTCAAGCGCCTGATGACACCGTTTTTCAGGATGGGCGTTTTTCCCAAGGACCTTGTTCTGGCTACTCAAGGCTATTTGGATAACCCCGGTTCTTCTAGCTGCAGCGACCTGAATCTGATGCGTGCATTGGCGCGCTACGACCGTAAAACCGATAGCTGGACCCTGTTGGAAGAGTTGGCGCCTGACGCACGTTTCAAAATCCGCTCAGGCAGGGTTTTCGTTAAAGGTGAAAAGATGCGTAAAAACTACTGCTGCCAATGTGTTAGGACACGGCAGAAGTACACCATCAACCCCACCACAGAGGTGCAATTGGTTGTTCCCAAGTCATAAAAACGGACTCACGTTTCATTGTCTTTTTCTAAATTTGAGGCAATAACCCCTCACACGATAACATACCATGACCCTAGCCGAAACCGCACTTGACCATAGGGTTTCCGAAATGGCGGAAACACTCATCGGCTCCGAAATAATCCGTCAAGCCAATGAGGTAAACGAGAAAATCCGCAACGGACAGAAAATCTACAACCTCACCATCGGCGATTTTGATCCTTCCATATTCCCCATTCCATCCAAGCTTACTGCAGCCATCATCAATGCATACCAGTCGGGGCACACCAACTACCCGATGGCAAGCGGTATGCCCGATCTGCGTAAGGCAGTAAGTGCCTTTATCCGCGAAACGCAATCACTTGAATATTCCTCTGAAGACATTTTGATATCAGGAGGCTCGAGACCATTGATATATGCCGTATTCAAAACCTTGGTAGATGCGGGTGACAAAGTCTTGTTTCCCGTGCCCTCATGGAACAACAACCATTATTGTCATTTATCAGGGGCGCAGGCCATCATGGTAGAGACTACAGCTGAGAGTAACTTCATGCCTGTTGCCGATCAACTTCGTCCTTTTATCAGCGAAGCACGCATGTTGGCGTTGTGCAGTCCGCTTAATCCTACAGGAACGGTTTTCTCTCGCGAAGCCTTGTCGGAAATCTGTCAGATGGTGATCGATGAAAACCGCCGCCGTTCCGGTAACGACAAGCCACTGTACATCATGTACGACCAGGTGTATTCGGTTCTCTGCATGGATGGCACCACGCACTACGATCCTGTTTCCCTATTCCCTGAATTGCGCGATTATACGGTTTGTATCGACGGTATGTCGAAATCTTTTGCAGGTACAGGTATCCGTGTTGGTTGGGCATTCGGTCCGCAATACATCATCAGTCGTATGCGCTCTATCTTGTCGCATGTGGGAGCATGGGCCCCCAAGGCTGAACAAGTTGCTACGGCAGCTTATTTGTCGGATATGGAAGATGTGCGTCATTTCCTCAACGACTTCCTTAAAGCCATAAACCAACGTTTGGAAGGTTTTTACCAAGGCTTCATGCAATTGAAGAACGAAGGTTTCAAGGTCGATGCCATCGTACCACAAGCCGCCATATACCTCACCGTGAGATTCGATTTGAACGGAATGAAGACATCCTCTGGTAAAACGCTCAACACTACCGACGATGTCACCAACTTTTTGTGCGATGAAGCGGGTGTAGCCATTGTTCCTTTCTCTTCCTTCGGTTCCAAGTCCAACGATAGCTGGTATCGCGTTTCTGTCGGCGTTGTTAAAACAGAGGACATTCCGGTAATGTTACACCAGATCAGAAAGGCTCTTGCTACTCTTTCCTGATTTCTACTCTTTGACTATCAGTAGGTTGCCTAAAATCGGGTAACATTTACTACTTTTGCGCAAATTTTAAGGAGGGGTTGTTTGCACGACCTTTTCACCACTCCCAATGAAGCACAACTACTGCGTTATAATGGCCGGAGGAATCGGAAGCAGGTTCTGGCCCATGAGCCGCAACGCCTTTCCGAAACAGTTTCTTGATATCCTTGGTACAGGCCGTACGCTATTACAGTCCACATACGATCGCTTCTCAACATTTTGTCCAGAAGGAAACATTTTTGTTGTCACGAACGAAGCCTATGTTGAAACAGTAAAAGCGCAATTACCCGGTCTGGATCCTTCCAGGATTTTATCAGAACCGCATCGCAAGAATACCGCTCCCTGCATCGCTTATGCAGCCTATCGCATATCAGCGATCGATCCCGATGCTCGAATGGTGGTAGCACCCAGCGATCATTTGATCACGCATGAAGAGGAATTCAAACGCGTGGTACTGCAAGGATTGGAGTTTGCAGCAGGTAAGGACAGTTTGATAACACTTGGCATTAAACCCAGCAGACCTGATACAGGATACGGTTACATTCAATTTGTGGATGATGTAAACCATCAAAGCACTGGACTTTTCAAGGTGAAGACTTTCACAGAAAAGCCGGATCTGGCCATGGCGGAGTTCTTTTTGAAGTCGGGTGAGTTTCTTTGGAACTCGGGCATATTCCTTTGGAATGTTTCTTCTATCCGCAGTGCGTTTGCCAAGCATCTTCCTGAAATGGATAATCTGTTTGGTGAGGCTTCAGCACACTTCGGCAAAGCCGATGAATATGATGCGATAAAAACAGCATACGAGCAGTGTACCAATATTTCCATTGATTTCGGCGTGATGGAAAAGGCCGATAACGTATATGTGATTTCAGCCGACTTCGGTTGGAGTGATTTGGGAACCTACGGCAGTTTGTACGAACATATCCAACAAGACGGCAATGGCAATGCGGTAATCGGCAAGAACGTAATGGTGTACGACAGTAAAAACTGCATGGTGAGCGTTCCTAAAGACAAACTAGTCGTATTGCAAGGCCTCGACGGTTATATCGTGGTTGAATCAGAGGGCGTTTTGTTGGTTTGCCGCAAACAGGACGAACAGCAGATTCGTCAGTTTGTGAATGATGTCAAACTGAACAAAGGCGATCGCTTCGTTTGATTAACGGTTTCCGTTTTTCGGTTGGTACTTCCTGAACCAACTGCCCACTTTCATCTGTATCACACCGAAAAAAGCCTCACGGAAGATACGAGTGCTCATTTTTGAAACACCCTCTTGACGGTCGGTGAAAATAATGGGAACTTCCTTGAGCTTGAATCCTAATTTCCAAGCGGTGAATTTCATCTCGATTTGAAATGCATATCCCATGAATCGGATACGTTCAAGTTCAATGGATTCCAAAACGCGTCTCCGATAACATTTGAATCCCGCAGTGGCATCTTTTACTGGCATGCCGGTGACCATGCGGACGTAAACCGAAGCGTAGTAGGACATGATCACACGGCCGATAGGCCAGTTAACCACATTCACACCTTTGATATATCGAGAGCCAATGGCTAAATCGTTGCCATCGTCTTTACAGCTTTTGTATAAACGAACCAGATCAGCCGGATTGTGCGACATATCGGCATCCATTTCAAATACATAATCATAGCCTTTTGATAGGGCCCAACGGAATCCGTGGATATAGGCTGTACCGAGTCCGAGTTTTCCTGCACGCACTTCCAGATGTATCCGGTCGGGATATTCTTGCATCAAATTGCGAACGATATCGGCTGTTCCATCAGATGAATTATCATCGACCACCAATAGTTCAAAAGGTTGTGGCAACGACATTACTGCACGGGAAACATTCTCGATGTTCTCGCGTTCGTTGTAGGTTGGTATGATGACTAGCGCGTCGGCCACAGGGGAAAAACTCTGTTTTTCGGATATTATTGTTTCAGGATCCAGGCGAAGATCAACGGCGCAACGATGGTGGCGTCGGATTCAACGATGAACTTTGGGGTGGTGATATCCAGTTTGCCCCAAGTGATTTTTTCATTTGGAACAGCCCCGGAATAAGAACCATAACTGGTGGTGGAATCGGATATTTGGCAGAAGTAACTCCAGAAAGGCACATCGTGCATTTCCATGTCCTGATACAACATCGGTACAACGCAAATGGGGAAATCACCTGCTATGCCTCCACCAATCTGGAAGAAACCCACTCCTTTTCCTGAGGAGTTTTTGATATACCAATCAGCGAGGGTGGTCATGTATTCGATACCTGATTTCATGGTGGAAGGTTTCAGCTCACCTTTGATGCAATAGGATGCGAATATGTTGCCCATGGTGCTGTCTTCCCAACCAGGCACGATAATGGGCAAGTTGCGTTCTGCAGCGGCCATCATCCATGAATCCTTGATGTCGATTTCATAGTGTTCTTTCATGGCTCCCGAAAGCAACAGTTTGTACATATACTCGTGGGGGAAGTAACGCTCACCTTGGTCGTTGGCATCTTTCCAAAGTTTGAAAATGTGTTTTTGGATGCGACGGAATGCTTCTTCCTCGGGTATGCAGGTGTCGGTTACACGGTTGAAGCCGTTTTCCAACAAATCCCATTCTTCTTGCGGGCTCAAATCGCGGTAGTTTGGAACGCGCTTGTAATGCGAATGCGCAACCAGGTTCATGATATCCTCTTCCAAGTTGGCTCCTGTGCAGGAAATGATATCCACCTTGCCTTGGCGGATCATTTCGGCCAAGGATATGCCTAGTTCGGCGGTGCTCATGGCACCTGCCAGCGTTATCATCATTTTGCCGCCTTCAAGCAGGTGTGTTTCATAGCCTTTGGCCGCGTCCATCAAGGCAGCGGCATTGAAATGGCGGTAGTTATGTTCGATAAATCGGGAAATGGGTCCTCTCTCCATATTCATAAGTAATTAAAAATGAACAGCAAAAATAGGAAAAATCCCGCTAATCGCTTTGTGCTGTGGTTCAACGGAATCGCTCTTTAGGTTCGTACCTTTGCAGCCATATTTCAATAATATGTTACTTCCTGTTGTGGCCTATGGCCATCCGGTATTGAAGAAGAAAGCCATTGAAATCGGTCCCGAATATCCTGGATTGCAGGAGCTCATTGCTTCCATGTTCGAGACCATGTATCATAGCGTGGGTGTAGGTTTGGCTGCTCCGCAGATCAATCACTCCATCCGTTTGTTTGTGGTGGATGCCAGTCCGTATGCAGATGAGGATCCGCAACTGGCCAACATGAAAAAGGTTTTCATCAATGCGCAGATTGTAGAGGAGGAGGGTAAAAAATGGCGCACCGACGAAGGGTGCTTGTCTATTCCAGGAGTACGGGTAGACGTTGATCGTCATCCCGAAATCCTGATCCGCTACCAAGACGAACATTTTGTACAATACGAAGAGCGATACAGCAGTTATGCCGCCCGCATCATCCAACATGAATACGATCATTTGGAGGGTATTCTAATTACCGACCGAATCAGTCCGCTACGTAGGCAAATGTTAAAAGGCCGCTTGAACGACATTTCAGCTGGCCGAGTACACACCGATTATAAAATGCGATTTAACCGCTAAGGAAAAACAGGATGCGAATATTCCTCATAGGCTATATGGGCTCAGG
>JBKDSL010000090.1:0-9381 GCA_046340555.1 Bacteroidota bacterium | reverse complement strand
GCACCTCAGGAATATCTTGTACGGAACCATTGCTTGCGATGAGTTTGTTCTTGAGGTCACTGTTCCAAAGTCCAAGACGAACCAGGTCAAGCAACAGGTGTTTGTTCACCACAACAAATTCGCCCGACAATACACGACGGGTGTAGATGTTGGAAGTGTATGGCTCGAAGCACTCGTTGTTGCCCAGTATTTGTGATGTGGATGCGGTTGGCATAGGAGCCACCAACAACGAGTTGCGAACTCCGTGCTTTATAACTTCTTCGCGCAACACATCCCATTCCCAACGCGGTGATGGTGTCACTCCCCACATGTCGAATTGGAAAACACCTTTAGACACAGGCGAACCTGCATAGGTCTCGTATGGTCCCTCCATGATAGAAAGGTCTTTCGAAGCCGTCATAGAGGCATAGTATATGGTTTCGAAAATCTCGCTGTTCAACTTGCGTGCCTCATCTGATTCAAAAGGCATACGCAACAGAATGAATGCATCAGCCAATCCTTGCACACCGATACCGATTGGACGGTGACGCATGTTGCTGCGACGCGCTTCGGGAACAGGATAGTAATTGACGTCGATGATCTTGTTCAGGTTACGAGTAACCACATAAGTGATGTCGAACAAACGCTGGTGATCGAATTTGCCGTCGATTACAAAGCGTGGCAATGAGATGGAAGCCAGGTTACACACGGCTACTTCATCCTTGTCAGTATATTCAACAATCTCTGTACAGAGGTTGGAGCTCTTGATGGTGCCCAGGTTCTGTTGATTCGACTTGCCATTGCATGCATCCTTGTAGAGCATGTAAGGCGTTCCAGTTTCAATTTGCGATTCGAGGATGGCAGTCCACAGTTCGCGTGCCTTCACCACCTTGCGAGCTTTGCCTTCTCGTTCGTAGCGCTCGTACAATGCTTCGAATTCAGCGCTGTGACAATCGGAAAGACCGGGAGCTTCGTTAGGACAGAACAAAGACCATTCACCTTCTTCTTCAACGCGCTTCATGAACAAATCACATATCCAAAGAGCGAAGAACAAATCGCGTGCACGGAGCTCTTCCTTACCATGGTTTTTCCTCAAATCGAGGAAGTCGAAAATATCGGCATGCCATGGCTCGAGATAGATAGCGAAGGAGCCTTTACGCTTTCCACCGCCTTGGTCAACGTAGCGAGCCGTGTCGTTGAACACGCGCAACATCGGAACGATACCATTGCTGGTGCCGTTGGTTCCACGGATATAAGAGCCGGTTGCCCGGATGTTGTGAATGCTTAGTCCGATACCGCCAGCACTCTGTGAAATCTGAGCACATTGTTTGAGTGTATCGTAGATGCCTTCGATGCTGTCGCCTTTCATGGAAAGGAGGAAGCAGGAAGAAAGTTGTGGCTTGGGCGTACCTGCATTGAAGAGTGTAGGCGTGGCATGTGTGAACCAGCGCTCGCTCATCAATGTATAGGTTTCAATGGCGGCATCGATATCTTCTTTGTGGATACCGATAGCCACGCGCATGAGCATGTGTTGCGGACGCTCCACCACTTTGCCATTCAATTTGAGCAGGTATGATTTCTCGAGTGTCTTGAATCCGAAAAAGTCATAACCGAAATCACGGTCATAAATGATGGTTGAGTCGAGCAGTTCTGCATTTTCATTAATCACCTTGAACACATCATCAGCGATGAGTGAAGCTGGAAGTCCGGTGCGTGGATCCACGTACTCGTGCAAATCACGCATGGTTTCCGAAAACGACTTCTTGGTGTTTTTATGCAAGTTAGAGATAGCTATGCGCGAAGCAAGCAATGCATAGTCGGGGTGCTTGGTGGTAAGTGAAGCAGATACCTCGGCAGCAAGATTATCAAGCTCGCTAGTGGTTACTCCGGCGTAGATACCTTCAATGACTTTCATAGCCACTTGAACGGAATCCACATGCTCGGGCGACAAACCATAGCAAAGGCGCTGTATGCGTGAAGTGATCTTATCGAACTTCACTGATTCTTTCTTGCCATCTCTTTTAATTACGTACATAGGGAGCGTTAATTAAAGATTAATATTTTTTTAGAGTGACGAATATTCTATGGGACCTTTGGGGTCCTGTTTTTTTTGTTCTGAAATAGTAAGGATGACTTAGGCTAAGGTGTTCAAATTAAACTGGGTCTCAACACGGGGGTGTCCAGAGTTTTCAACCAAGTTTCAAACAAGGTTCTGAATTGAATATCAGAAGTCCTCGTCGAGTTTGAACTCATTCTCCTCCTTGGTGGCGTTAACGCCGGCCTTCTGGTATTCGGCTACCCGCTTCTCAAAGAAGTTGGTTTTGCCTTGGAGGGAGATGGTTTCCATGAAGTCGAATGGGTTGGATACGTTGTAAATCTTCGGACAACCCAAGGCTACCAACAGGCGGTCGGCCACGAACTCGATGTATTGACACATGAGTTTGGAGTTCATGCCTATCAGGGATACTGGCAGTGCGTCGGTTACGAATTCATGTTCATTTTTCACGGCATCTTGTATGATAGATGTAACGTGCTCAACCGTCAGTTTATTTTCAAGCATGCTGTAAAGCAGGCAAGCGAAATCACAATGCAGACCTTCATCGCGGGAGATGAGCTCATTAGAGAAACTCAAGCCGGGCATGAGACCGCGCTTCTTAAGCCAGAAGATGGAGCAGAAAGAGCCGGAGAAGAAGATGCCCTCTACTGCAGCGAAAGCCACCAATCGCTCTGCGAAAGAGCCGTTTTCAATCCAACGCAGGGCCCACTCAGCCTTCTGCTGAACACATGGAACAGTTTCAATGGCATTAAACAGGTGGTTCTTTTCTACGGGGTCCTTTATATAAGTATCTATCAACAAGGAGTAGGTCTCCGAGTGGATGTTCTCGATCATGATTTGGAAGCCATAAAAGCAGCGGGCCTCGGGCAGCTGTACTTCACGCATGAAATTCACAGCCAGGTTTTCGTTTACAATACCATCACTAGCGGCGAAGAATGCCAACACGTGCTTTACAAAGTGTTGCTCGTCAGAACTCAAACGGGTCCAATCCTTCAAATCCTGGGCTAGGTCAATCTCTTCAGCCGTCCAAAAAGAAGCCTCGTGATTCTTATACATGTCCCAAATTTTGGGGTACTTAATAGGAAGGAGGACAAAACGATCCTTGTTTTCTTGGAGCAAAACTTCCATAAAATGCTGGTTTTAATTAAGTTGACGATTCCTTTACCCTACTGGACCAACAGTCAGGCTTATATTGACTTTTTGTATGATTAAATTTGGTTGGTAATCAATGAAGTAAGGACCCAAAGGCGTGCTCACTGACCACACCACAAACATTCATAAAAATTACCCCTTCAACAAATCATTTTTACAAACAAAGGGGTGTATTTTTCAACAGATCGAGTTAATAAAAAAAGATGGTTTTGCCCTTTGTTTTTGGGTTGAGATTGCTAAATAGATAATAGGTTTTTCTGAGAGTCAGCCCCTTCGGAGGTTATGAACCGATGTGGAAACTCCTCAGGCCTTTTTTTGTTCCACGGCCAGCTCCAATTCACGGTACCACTTTGGTCCGTATTTGCGAATAAGCGGCTCCTTGAGAAACTTGTAAACGGGAACTTGTAGCTTTTTTCCTAAAACGCAGGCTGCGCTACAGATATCCCACTTGTGGTAATTGATTGCCTCCACTCCGCTCTTGAGTTTGTCAATGCGGATGGGATACAAGTGACATGATATAGGTTTACGGAACTTTAATACGCCATCAGCCCATGCTTTTTCTATCCCGCATTTGGCCATGCCTTCCTCAAAAATCGTGTAGGCACATTCTTTGTCGCCACCCACCAATGGAGTTACATAATCCCCATCGCTGTCGATAACAAATTTCCCATACTTCTTAACAGCCTTCTTACCCTCTTTCGTGAGATAAGGCTCCACCTTTTCATAAATGTCTTCTAGAATACCCAACTCCTCATCTTCCAAGGGCGCACCACTCGCACCAGCCACACAACATTCCCCTTGGCATGCTGTAAGGTCGCACACAAACTTTTTTGAAACAACGTCTGATGAAACGATGGTGTTGCCGATTTGGATCATGGAACAAAGTTAGTTGGAAATTTCACATATGGTGACCAATGACTTGTGACCAGTGACCGGTGACCAATTCCAAATGAATATCCCCAAAAGACCAATCCCCAATGACCAACTCCGCCCTGAGCCTGTCGAAGGGTGACCAATCCCCAATGGCCAATGACTAGTGGCCGGTGACCAGTGACCGGTGACCAATCCCCAATCACTAATCCCTAATGACTAATCCCTAATGGCTAATGACCAATTACCAACATTCTCTACCTTTGCCTAATGCAACCCATTATCACTGTCAAAGACCTGGTAAAAGAATACGGACCACTACGGGCTGTAGATGGCATCAGCTTCGAGGTGATGGAGGGAGAGATTTTCGGTCTGCTTGGACCCAATGGCGCTGGGAAAACCACCACCTTGGAAATCATCGAGACATTACGCGAACCCACATCGGGCACAGTTACCGTTTGCGGTTTGAGCATCCGAAAGGAAGCCGATGCCATCAAGCAACAAATCGGTGTTCAACTGCAAGCAGCCGGTTATTATCCCAGTCTCACCCTAATCGAACTCATCCGCCTTTTCGCCGGACTTTACAACCGCGATGTAAACGCAGAGGAAATACTCGGCAAGGTGTCACTCACCGACAAATCGAAAGCGAAATACAAAGAGCTGTCGGGTGGACAAAAACAACGTTTCTCTATCGCCACAACTCTGATCAACCAACCACGCGTGGTATTTTTGGATGAGCCTACCACTGGTCTTGATCCACAAGCACGCAGAAACCTGTGGGACCTAATCCGTGACATACGCGCCAAAGGCACCACGGTGGTAATTACTACACACTACATGGACGAGGCGGAACAGTTGTGCGACCGCGTTGCCATTGTGGAGAAAGGCAAAGTCATTGCCATCGATACGCCCGATGCCCTAATCGACAAGTTGGTTGCAACGGGATTCGAGCGACCAAAGGAGGTTAAGAAAGCCAACCTCGAAGACGTTTTCCTGAACCTCACTGGACGCGAATGGCGCGACGAATGATTTTCGTTACACACTAATTCTTCCACTTTTCCGTTTCATCACATATTAACACTGCGGTGTTGACAATGCCGACGTGTGTTCTAGAGGCGCCAATCCGCCAATGGGATAACTTTACAACCTAACATCCAACATCCAGCAACATGAGCTTATTGCTTCAAATAGTTACCGGTGCCACCGATACCGCTGCCGCCATTCAAACTACGGTAGCCACGACACCCACCGCACCACCACCATCCATGAACCCCGCCACCGAAGTGCACATGCCCATTTGGGATCTGGTAGTGAAAGGCGGGCCTGTGATGATACCTATTGCCATTTGCTCCATTGTGGCCATCTACCTCATCGTAGAACGCTACCTCGCCATCCGCAAATCGGCGAAGATTGATCCGAACTTCATGAACAGCATTCGCGATTTCATCGGCAGTGGAAACGTAGATGCTGCCAAATCCTTGTGCCGTAACACGAAAGGCCCGATTGCGCGTATGATCGAAAAAGGAATCAATCGCTTAGGCAAACCCACACGCGAAATCGAAAACTCCATCGAAAGTGCCGGAAAGCTGGAAGTTTATAACATGGAACGCAATCTTGGTTACCTAAGCACCATCGCCGGTATCGCTCCCATGTTCGGGTTCCTCGGTACCATCTTCGGCGTCATCCAAATCTTCTACCAAATATCACTTCAAAACAGCCTCGAGATAGGAACCATCTCCGGTGGATTGTATGTGAAAATGATCACTTCAGGCGCTGGACTTTTGGTAGGAATGGTTGCGTTTGCAGGCTTTCACTTCCTCACCCAATATGTTGACCGTGTAATCAACAAGATGGAGATCACCGCAGTGGAATTCATCGATCTTTTAGAGGAGCCCACCAAATGAACCTCAGGCGCCGACTCAAATCGCATACGGATGTTTACAGCCACTCGCTGAACGACATCATGTTTTTCCTTTTGCTGTTCTTCCTGATTGCATCCACCATGGCTACACCGACTGTGCTCAAACTGTTGCTGCCAAATGCGCAAACAGGCATTCAAGCCGTTAAACACCCGGTGGTAATAAGCCTTTCGGCTGATGGACAGTACGCAGTGAATGAAACCGTCGTGACCAAGGACCAATTAGAGCAAACACTATTGGCCGAAATAAACGGTCAGCAAGACGCTACCGCATTGCTTAAAGTAGACAAGAGTGTTCCATGGGAAGACGTGGTATTCCTTTTGGATGTGGGCAATAAAAACAAGGTGAAGATGGTGGCAGCCACCAGTCTTACCAAGTACCAAGAGCCATGACCGCCGATCAAACAAGATCCCTCACCGCAACCATCATCGTGCACGCCATAGTGGCTGCACTTTTGTGGTTTTTGACTATATCCTCCAAAAACCCTCCCTGGGAAGAGGGCCTGGCAGGTGGTGGCGGCGGCGGAAGTTTTGTGGAGTTCGGCACCTTAGACTTCAATGCAGAGTCGGAAGTAACACCTCCTCCTCCCACACCAACGGAGGAGCAACCCTTGGTCGAGGAAGAGATCATCACGTCCGATTTGGAACAAACGGTGAGTATACCTCCTAAGGAGAAGCCAAAAGAACCCATCAAGGAAAAGCCAAAAGAAAAAACCGACCCGAAAGTCACCAAGCAAACTCCAGTTGATGTCCCCAAAGTGGAGCTTCCAAAAGTGAACGAAACTGCGCTCTATAAAAAACGCGGCGGCAGCAGTGGTGGCAATGGTGGTAATGGTGGAGGTGGTACGGGAACAGGACAAGGCAGCGGCGACGGTTCTGGTACCGGCCCAGGCAGTGGAAGTGGAACAGGCGGAGGAAGCGGACAAGGTAATGGTCGCGGTGTTGGAGCAGGTTTTGATTTAGCTGGCCGCGGATGGCGTCAGCGACCTTCATTGAAAGATAATTCTCAGGAAACAGGCAAAGTGGTGATTTCAATTGTGGTAGATAAAGACGGAAACGTGACGAGCGCCAACGGGCCTGCGCGTGGCTCCACCAACACCTCGCCACAGTTGTACCAAAAAGCCAAGCAAGCCGCACTACAAGCCAAATTCACCCCCAGTCCTGATGGGGTTGAAGAGCAACGCGGTACCATCACCTTCGACTTCAAACTGGAATGACCTACAGGCAGTGCCTGGAGTATTTGTACAGCCAGCTGCCGATGTTCCATCGCATCGGACCTGCTGCATACAAAGCGAACCTCGACAACACCATACAAATCATGCAAATGCTCGGCAATCCCGAGCGTGGATTCAAATGCATCCATGTTGCAGGAACCAACGGCAAGGGATCCACGTCGCACATGCTTGCTTCCATTTTGCAGGAAGCAGGATACAAGACCGGGCTTTTCACATCGCCACACTTGAAGGATTTCAGAGAACGCATACGCATCAATGGCAACATGATTTCGCAAAATAAGGTGGTGTCGTTTGTGGAGCGTTACCGCGATGGGTTTGAAGCCATACAACCATCCTTTTTCGAATGGACCGCCGGACTGGCATTCGACCATTTTAGAAATTCCAAAGTGGAAATCGCGGTGATTGAAACGGGTTTGGGTGGACGATTTGATTCGACAAATGTGGTGCAACCCTTGCTATCGCTCATCACCAACGTGCAATGGGACCACATGAACCTGTTGGGAAATACGCTTGGAAAAATCGCCAAGGAGAAAGCGGGCATCATCAAGCCAACTGTTCCGGTTATCATAGGCAGCACACAAGCAGAAACAGAAAACGTGTTTCGATCGACAGCGAAAAAGAACAAATCCGCTATTTTGTTCGCCGACCAAAAATACCGCATCAAAACCTCCGGCGAAAGCCGGACAGCCGAGCTAAAAGGATTCGATGTGCTTGCGAAAAACAAAACATTATTGCGCAATGTCAATAGCGGACTCGCTGGAGGATATCAAAGACATAATATTCCATTGGTGTTTGCCGCCGTTTTAGAGCTCCGCGAACAAGGCATCCGCGTAAGCGACATGGCCATTAAAAAAGGTTTGAAAAAAGTAAAAGCCAACACAGGAATAAGAGGACGATGGGAAGTGCTTTCGAAAAAGCCTCTAACCATTGCTGATACCGCGCACAACAAAGATGGCATTACAGCGGTAGTTAAGCAGTTGAATAAAATCAAGTATAAAAAACTTCATTTGGTTTTGGGAGCAGTCAACGACAAAGACATCACGAGTATGTTGGCGCTTTTTCCAAAAAACGGAACTTGTTATTTCTGTAAACCCAACATACCACGTGGATTGGATGCTGCAGAACTAAAAATGCAGGCCGGAAGCATTGGATTGAAAGGCGAAGCTTACCACAGCGTCAAAAGAGCCTTGCAAGCTGCCCGAAGAGCGGCTATTCCATCAGATCTCATATATATAGGAGGCAGTACCTTTGTGGTTGCAGAGGCACTTTGAACGGCATTGTGACAAAAGTCGCACAGCCGTATCGCCTATTCAATGATATTTGCAGTACAATAAGCTAGAACATGGAACTAATCGGATACCTGGGTGCCATACTGATGGGGATTTCGCTCGGACTCATAGGCGGAGGTGGCTCCATACTCACCGTACCTGTTTTGGTTTACCTATTCAACACCGAGGCTGAGCTTGCAACAGCCTATTCTTTATTCATCGTTGGATTAACAAGCCTGGTTGGTTCCATTAGCCACATGCGCATGGGCAATATCGATTTCCGTACTGCATTGGTATTTGGTATTCCATCCATCATCAGCGTGTATGTTACACGCAAGTTTGTGATGCCGGCGATACCACAACATCTTTTTACAGTAGGCGAATTCGAAATGACCAAAGCCGTTGGGTTGCTGTTGTTATTCGCTGTAATCATGTTGTTAGCCTCCTACTCCATGATCCGACCACAACACGTGAAGACGTCGGAGTCGCCTAAAGGATATAACTACCCGCTGATACTTGTTGAAGGATCTGTGGTGGGATTGGTGACCGGTCTGGTTGGCGCAGGTGGAGGATTCCTGATCATCCCTGCTTTGGTTTTGTTGGCAGGCTTGGAGATGAAAAAGGCGGTTGGCACCTCACTCATCATCATCGCAACCAAATCGCTGATCGGCTTCACGGGCGATATGCAGGGGGATTTGGTAATTGATTGGGAGCTGCTATTCAATTTTTCAGCTATTGCAATTGCAGGAATCATACTAGGTAGTCTTTTGTCGAAACGTATCTCGAACGAAAAACTGAAACCTGCATTTGGCTGGTTCGTGTTGGTAATGGGTGTTTATATCATCATCAAGGAAACCGTATTGCATTAAATTTTATCTCTCTATAAAATGGACACATTGAAAA
>JBKDSL010000089.1:0-1797 GCA_046340555.1 Bacteroidota bacterium | reverse complement strand
AATAAAATTGTTATTATATGACTATTGACCAAGATTGTGAAGCGTATGGTACGACGCCAACATTTAGTGCAATATTTGCAAAAAAAGTAAAATATAAAATTATTTTGAGTGCTAAATTTTCGTGAACTACATCTTTAGGGTAACCCGGGATTTCAAAGAAAGGTATATAAGGTAAAACAAATAAGGAAATTGATATTATTAAATAGTACAACGGCCAAATTCTAAGAACCCTCCTAATATAAAAATCACGGATATTAATATCATTGGTTGATTTTTCTTCTATAAGCAGCAAGTAGGTAATCAAAAAGCCGCTCAGAACAAAAAACAAAACAACTCCTAGGTGTCCGACAATTTCGATGGATGGTGACTTACCCCAAAAATTTTCAATACTGAATAGCGATTTGAATTGTTCTATATGATGAATTATAACAAGCATTGCTGCAATACATCGTATTCCATTCAAATTTGGAAAATAATGACCTTCTTTTATCATTGAATATTTTTGAATTTGCTTGCTTGTATTAGTATTATTCAATATAAAGTCACTGTATAGATATAGGCATGAATTAGCAGTTGAAACGAACACATCAGATAGGCTTGTTTTTTAGAACAATCTAAAAAATATAATTTAATGCAATCAAATATTTATATTTCATTAAATCATTATGGTACTGAAATATAAAAATATGAGCATTATTTAAATCACCTTGCAATGTTAATTATTTGGAAAGCTTCCAATCAAAATTTATAAGTTTTGTTTAAAATATAATTTATCATCTCACCACACACTCATCCAAAAACACCCAAGCCTTTTCATCGGCCGCTATATGATTTTCTGGGCATTTCAAAATGGAATGGGTAACGACTCTGATTTTGCGAAGATATTGTCCAGTGAAAGCAGCTACGGCGTTGCGTACGGCTTTTTCTTCCACAGGTTGGCCCAATGTGCCTACGGGAACTGTTGCCATTAGCTTGAAGTTTTTACCATCTGCCGAGCCATATACAGATGCACTGTCGGGTAGGAAGATCCAAGACTTGGGAACGTGAAAGTATTTCAAGTCTACGGTCGACATGAATCGTGGTTCTTTCCATTCCAATACAAACGACATGTCAGTGCCTTCTGTCCCCATCCAGTTTTTTGATAAGTTCAAGTCGCCTTTGATGCCATTAACAATACTATTAAGCCCCTCTGCAGGGTACTTGGCTGAAGGCCCTTGTTCCCATACTACTTCAGCTTCCACTCCTAGGTGGTAGGTGAAATTTTGCACAATCGGAGCGGGCTCCAGCAAGCTGTCCTTTCGCATCCATTGTGCCCGGATCTCGGTGTTGTTTCGCAGCGGTATCGGGTTCTTGAAAATGGAATCGGAAGCTATAGGGTCTGTTGAGTTGGTCGTGTAAACAATGGAAGCATCCGTAACTTCTCCACTCATTTTAATTAAAGCTCTTCCATCCTGGTTCATCACGCTGAAGCGGATGCCCCGATGCTCTGGTCCGATTGCAATGCTGTCGCGCGTCCATTGCTCTTTGAATGGTTTCAGTCGCTTAGCGAAACCATCCCAGTTCTTCAACTCGCTCTTGGTCCACAAGGCTTCCGCCAAAGCGGGCATGCGCGGTAACAGCATGTATTGCACATGTTTGAAAGTAGTCATGTATTCGGTCCACATGTTGCCTTGTCCGCCTAACACGTGTTTCCTGAATTTCGCATCCAACTCGTTCGGTATCGGTTCAAATTCATAGACGCCTTTCAAGGTATTCAATCCGCCGATTGCCAAAGGTTCATAAACAGGTTCGGCTTGG
>JBKDSL010000088.1:0-2883 GCA_046340555.1 Bacteroidota bacterium | reverse complement strand
AATGTGCGCACCCATGCGCTTTGACTTAACCAGTGCCGGATTCACCGAATTGCGTTCGGTTGAAGAAGTGGACCAAACAATACCGAATGCCAACGGAACCATGTTGTTGGTATTTAATTCTGTTTGCGGATGCGCCGCAGGAACATGCAGGCCCGGGGTCAAGCTAGCATTGAATAACAGCACTAAAAAGCCTGATCATCTCGCAACCGTTTTCGCAGGTCAGGATACAGAAGCAACAGCTGCCGCTAGAAAATACACTTTGCCTTATCCACCATCATCGCCCAGTATCGCCCTCTTCAAAGATGGAAAGTTGGTGCATTTGGTAGAAAGGCATATGATTGAAGGCCGTTCCGCCCAAATGATTGCTGATCATTTGAATGCTGCTTTCGAAGAATTCTGTTAAAACCCTTTGGCCTTGATTATTATTTAGCCTCCTCCAATCGATACCGAGATTCAAGTGATTCTTGGATCGAACCGTATTCTTCCAAGGTTTTATCCATTACCGACTTGTATTGCTCTTTTAATCGGCTCAAATCCGCCTCTGTCATTCCCTTGGTTGAGATTGGGTCATGAATTACCACTCTTAACAATGTTGGTTGTCCTGGGAATGTTTTTTTCCTAGGTCCATCTGGTAACGACTTCCAATTGTCGAGATATACAATGGGAACAATAGGCACTTGTTTCTCAATGGCCAATTTGAAAGCCCCGTTTTTAAGCTTTCCCAAGGCTGGAGTGCAATCAGGAATTGTTGCCTCTGGAAAAATGGCTATTGAAATCCCCTTGTCCAAATCTTCCGCTGCTCGAACAAATGCCTTATGGGAGTTTACTATACTTGATCGGTCAACCAGGATATTCATTCGATCAAAAAAACTGTTGAACAAAGGCACCTTTTTGAGCTCCGCTTTTCCCATGAAATGGAAATAGTGCGGTAGCACACGATAGGTCATGATGATGTCTAGATAAGAACCGTGATTTGGACAAATTATACAAGGCTCGGGCCAATCAACTCGGCTATCCTCCACAACCTTGTACCGGATTCCCGGAATACCGATCAGTAAATTCGACCACCACCTTTTAAGTCTAAAGACACGGGGAAAAGTTTGCTCTTTGCGAAGCAAAATCCAAAATGCAGGGTACAATATCAGAAATGTGACTACCGCATTAAAAAAGAAAAAATATCTCCAAATCTTTCGCACTATGATCATGGCTGTTTAAAGGACGGCTAAGTTAGTAAAAATCGTATCTTTGCCCTCTATGGAACGCGTTGTCAGTGGAATCCGCCCAACAGGCAACCTGCACTTGGGCAACTATTTCGGGGCCGTCCGAAATTTCGTTAGAATGCAACATGAATATGATTGCTTCTTTTTTATTGCCGATTACCATTCATTAACCACTCACCCTACTCCTGAAAACCTGAAGCGCTCGGTAAGGCAAGCCTTGTCAGAGTATTTGGCTTGCGGTATTGACCCTGATAAATGCACCATTTATGCGCAAAGCGATTTGCCTGAAACGGCAGAATTGTATTTGCTGCTTAACATGAACGCCTATGTTGGGGAGTTGGAACGCTGCACATCCTTCAAGGAAAAAATACGTAAGCACCCCGATAATGTGAATGCGGGACTACTAACCTATCCCACCTTGATGGCAGCAGATATTCTGATACATAAGGCGGTAAAGGTACCCGTAGGCAAAGACCAGGAGCAACACTTAGAGATGTCGCGCACCTTCGCAAATCGCTTCAACCGACTATACAACTGCAGTACCTTCCCCGAACCACACGCCTTTAATTTTGGATCCGGTTTGGTAAAAGTTCCAGGATTGGATGGCTCAGGAAAGATGGGAAAGAGCGAAGGCGAAGGCAATGCCATTTTCTTGGCCGATGCGCCTGAAATCATCCGGAAAAAAGTTATGCGTGCCGTTACTGATAGCGGACCGGTAAATCCTGGTCAGGATATGCCAGAGCCGGTAGCCAACCTTTTTTCATTGATGAAACTTGTTTCGTCGAATGATACAGTGGAGTTTTTTGAATCCAAATACCAAGACTGCTCCATTCGCTATGGCGACATGAAGAAGCAGCTGGCCGAAGACATGGTTGCCTTCATCGCACCCATAAATGAGGAAATTCGCCGGATTGCATCAGATGACTCTCTTATAAGTAAAGTGATGGATCAAGGTGCCGAAAAAGCGCACGCTAGTGCCTACACCACCATTTCCGAAGTTAGGAACGTGATTGGTTTCAGATCCAGGTGAGAACTTTTTTGTGATGTGCATTGGGTAACTTTGCCCATCCATGAGCCAACCAATGACTAGCAAAGTTTCTGATAGAAAAAACTCCAAGATCAGTGACCTTGCGCAGCTTACTAAAACTCGATTAACCATTTTAGTGGTTTTTTCTGCTTCCATGGCCTTCATTATAGGCTCATCGGGCGGGTTGGATTGGGGCAAACTTGGCCTTTTGATTTTGGGAGGCTTTTTAGTAACAGGATCAGCAAATGCGTTCAACCAAATCATGGAAAAGGATTTGGATAAAATGATGGACCGTACTCTCGATCGTCCGCTGCCCGACAATCGAATGCGAGTGACCGAGGCGGCTATTGTTGCGGTTTTGTTCGGTTTAGGAGGATTGTTCATCCTTACCTATTACATGAATCTTTACAGCGGCATCCTGGGCTTGATCGCACTGTTGAGCTATACCGTGATGTATACACCTCTAAAGCGATCCACACCTTTTGCCGTATTCGTTGGAGCATTTCCAGGTGCTATCCCAACACTTCTTGGCTATGTTGCTGCAACTGGCACATTTGACACTGCCGCCTGGATACTTTTTTGCATCCAATTCATTTGGCAATTCCCGCATTTTTGGGCGATTGCATGGGTGTTGGA
>JBKDSL010000087.1:0-10816 GCA_046340555.1 Bacteroidota bacterium | reverse complement strand
GTATGTATCTTTTGAAGTCATCCATGTCCAATCAATCATTCCGATTTATCATTAACGGTTATTCAAAATAAAAACCATGAAAGCCATTATCTTCATTTCAGCATCCATTTTCGGATTGTTTTTATCAAACAGTGCCTTCGCCCAAAACGACAAGGCACCTTCTCAGTTGGACATTGAAACCAAGAATCAGCAACAGCTAGATCTGTTGGTCCCACAGAAAGAACCTGCACACGTCATTGGCGACGATGGCCAGAAGGTTTATTTCCTCGTTGATCCATCTAAGGTTGGCGCTGGAGCTTCAAATAACACTACGCAAATTCAAAATGGCGCGGTTCAGCCCAAAAACAAACCGGAATAATAGTTCATTCGAAAATCAACAATTTCAATATAGAATACCAATAGCAGCTTAAAAATGAAAAAAAATAACAATGCAAGCTTTTTTCGGCTAATTGCGATACTAATCGCATGTCCAGGACTAGCACTTGGACAAACAACCATTTACCAATCTGGTTTCGAGACTGGGGATCCTACCTTCACATATGCGGCAGGAACTATAAATACCCCGGTTTTATCGAATGTTGGAGGGGCAACAGCACCCAGAAGTGGCACATTCTCAGCCAACGGAAAATATGACGGTGCATTTATTACTTCAGGAACAATTGCTTTTCAAGCGGGCAAGTATTATCAAATCTCATTGTCTCACAAAGTTGCAGCCTGTATTGGTTCATTAAAATTGTATCGAAGCGCCGCTGGTGGATCCTATGCCAACGCAACCGCAGGTACATTGCTTGGTACAATCACCACCAACCAAACAGGTTTTGCGATTGGTACAATTGCTTTTTCTGTTCCTGCGAACGTAACCCAATACATTGGTTTTGTCTCTACCATGCTTGGTAATGGTTGTAATTCAGCAAATTTTTGGTTGGACGATATTACAATAACCGAATATGATTCTCCTCCCTGTAATTTCTATTGCCCCGCGGGAGGAACTTCAGGTACACCTGGAAATATAGCCAACGTTCAGTTTAACACCATCAATCGCACCAGTGGGTTTGACGGATATGTTTGTACCGGTTTATCCACCCAAGTACGGCAGTCCCTATCCTACAACTTATCGGTCAGTATCAATAATGTTGGATATGTGTTGTATTAGCAGGCTTGGAACGACTGGAACAAGGATGGCGATTACCTTGATGCCAATGAAATCGTATTGCCATCCGCGGCTACTACCGTTACTCCTGGAACGGTAAACAGGGCCGTATCGGTTACAGTACCTGCTACCGCAACGTTAGGCGTAACCAAAATGCGTGTAATTTGCAAGTACAATACAGTGATTACGGCTGGTGGCTGTGAAACATACATTTATACGGATGCTGAAGATTATGATATTTCAATTCTTCCCGCTCCTGTCAATATGGTCTACGCCAATACCACAGTTACTCAAATAACAAACAACGTCAATGCGGGTGCATTGCGTCAAGAGGTTTTGCAAGTGAAGGTTAATACCACTGGACAGCTGAACGCTCCCAATGCAACGCAAATGGTGTTCACCACTTTGGGTACCACCAATATCGCAAACATCGCCAACGCCCGTTTGTATTATACAGGAAGTTCAGCTGTTTATAGCTCACTTACCCAATTAGGTGCCACCATTGCTGTTCCTCCAGCAGATCCTACGAATATGACATTCTCTTTTACCAGAGCCATGCTCGAGGGAGATAACTATTTCTGGATCGCTTATGATGTGGTTGGTAGTTCTCCTGCAGGAAATGTTATTGATGCCAAATTGTCGAGTCTCACCGTTGCTGGAACAAATTATACCATCAACGCTGCTCCCGTTGGCGATAGACCCATACTGGCATCAACCAACATGGCATTGGCTACGGTTGCGGTTGTGCAAAATTCGAATCCTGTTGCATTGGGATCAGCTCTCAATGATGTAATCAGGGTTGAAATAACCACCACGGGTGCCATCAATCCAATTACCCTTTCATCGCTCACATTCCGCACCAATGGTACCACTAACGTGGCAGATATTCAAAATGCCAGAGTTTTCTATACCGGCGACATACCTGTTTTCAGTGCAGCTACGCAAGTCGGTGCTACTTTAGGTGTGCCGCCTGCAATCAACACAGACTTCATTATCACTGCTGCCACGCCTATAAATTTGGTGATGGGTAAAAACTATTTCTGGCTTACTTATGATGTAAAACCTACTGCCGGATGTAACCCATCTCAAATAGACGCATTGTGCAACAGTGTAGCCTTGTCTACTGGTAATGTAGTTCCTGCTCCCTCCAGTCCTTTAGGAGCCCGTGTCATTAATTGCGGTACTGCATACTACTCCCAAGGATCATTGGATATGATGAATCCCAGCAGTTGGAATACTGCTCGAAATGGTTCCGGTACTGCTCTTGGCAGTGTGACTGCATTGGCTTCCGCAACCAACAGTTTCTATGTGCAAAATGGCCATAGCATGACCACCAGCATTTCTGATACGATTTCTAGCTTGTATCTGGAGCCTGGTTCCTATGTTACCGCTAGCCAGTTTATTGTTTTGAATACATTGTATATTCAATCTTTTGCCACCTATGAGCAAACGTATTCTCAAACCAATGCAACCATAGGTGCGAATTATATCGGTTCGTTTTATATCAAGAAGGACGGTACATGGAAACATAATAACGTTGGATATCTGCCTGGTAATTCCGCCACTCAGTATTTTGAGCCTTTCTCCATTCAATGGTTCCAAGGCGTCGGGGGGGGTACATTCCCTGGTGGCACCAACTGGGGAACAGTTATCCTAGATATCGCATCTGCTCCCAACTTGATCATCAATGCCGCATCCTTGAGTTATATTCATGGCGACTTGGATATTCGCAGATGGGGCAGTGCTACCAACTACCTATACATCAACATGGATAATCCATTAATTGTCGATGGTAGCTTGTACATGCGTGGAGGTTGGATAAAAGGGGTGGCGGGATTCAACTGCGGTCCGAGTGGCTGTACTTGTAATGCTGATGCAAGTGGCGTTGTGGTTTCTGTTGCAGGCGACTTCATCATGACTGGTGGACAGTGGAATGATTTCAGTTGCGGTTCTAACGCGTCCACAGGAATGGCCATGTCGGTTGGAGGTAATGTCAACATATCTGGAGGAACCATCAAGATGGATACCAAGTTGACATCCAAATTGGACCTTGTTCCAACAACACCTGCATCCACTTGGAATCAAACAGGTGGAACGGTAACCTTGGGTAATACCAACATCAAATCAGGTAAAACCGTTACGCTCATTGGTAGCAAAATCGGCGATGTGGGAGCAGGAACTGCGGTAACCGTTGAAACGGGAGGAAAGCTGATGGCAAGTAACTTCCCGGTTACAGGTGGAGGTAACTTCACTCTTCAAACAGATGCTCATCTGGGCATTGGTAGTGCAGCCGGTATCACAGCAAGCGGAGCTTCTGGTAACGTTCAGGTATCCGGCACACGATCTTATAATTCTGGAGCTACCTATGAGTATTATGAAGGACTTTCTCCTCAAGCCACCGGCAATTTTACCACTACCACAACCAGCGGCACGTATCCAGCCTCGGTTGCAAATCTTATCATCAATAAAGCCAGCGCCACCCAGTTAGTGAATCTTACATCCACCACGGATGTGACCACCAACCTGCAGCTGACCAACGGTGTGCTGAACACTTCACAAACTGCTGCAACTGCACCTTGGATACGCATTCCTTCAACGGCAAGCGTAACACCTGCCGGTGGATCTGCTAGCAGTTACGTAGATGGCTTCATCCGTCGCCAAGGTCAAACCGATTTCACCTTCCCTACAGGCAATGCCGGTCGATTTGCCAGAATCGGCGTATTGGCACCTAGTGTTACCACGGAGTTTGAGGCCAGATACATCGCAACAACGTTTTCAAATACCACCGCAATGGCTGCCGCTCCTATCACAATTCTGGATCACGTAAGCAAAAAGGAACATTGGATTCTTAATAAGACAGCCGTAGATGCTGCCACCACTAAAGTTCGTTTGCATTGGGAAGATGCGTCTTTCAGCGGTATTCTGAAGTTCGATTCATTAACAGTTGGTCGTTGGAATGCGGCTTGGGAAAATTCAAACTGCTACGGAGCTTGTCCTGCCAACTGGACTACCAGCACTGCGCAACGAACCTACACAGGTGTTGCATCTGGTTCTTCTGCTGGTACCATCCAATCAAACACGGTTTCCACATTTGGAACATTCACTTTTGGCTCGGTTGGTATACAGCCTCTGAATCCGCTACCGGTTAACTTGCTGGCATTTGCAGCCGAGTGTTCTGACAAAGGCGAAGTAGAGGTGACATGGGCTACCGCTTCTGAAGTTAACAACGACTTCTTTACCTTGGAACGCAGTAAAAATGGAACCGTATTCGATTTCATCGATCGTATTGAAGGCGGTGGTACCACACCTCAAATTTCTTACTACACCTTTGACGATAGCGGTGCTTATGAAGGAATCAACTACTATCGCTTGTACCAAACAGACTATGATGGTACCACCAAGACCTTAGGAACGGTTGTAGCAAAATGCCAGTCAATGGCAGGTGAAATTACCAGCTTCTACAATCAAGCAGGAGAAATCGTTTTTGAAGCGGGTTCTGGAATAGCAGGTACCTACGACATGCGAATGTTTGATGCAATTGGAAAGTTGGCTTATCAAACCAAAA
This sequence comes from Bacteroidota bacterium, assembly GCA_046340555.1. Taxonomy (GTDB): domain Bacteria; phylum Bacteroidota; class Bacteroidia; order AKYH767-A; family OLB10; genus JALRAP01. The sequence goes on along the minus strand of JBKDSL010000087.1, from coordinate 6,101 downwards.
TCGTTTTCGAAAAAGGAGCAGGTAGAATCGTCGTTCCTGTACACCAACTCGAAAAGGGTGTTTACTTGATTCAACTCAGTAATAAAGCGGAAGGGTTTACCTTCAAGCATGCTTTGAACTGATTGCGATTACAAGAATAAAAAAACGCCTGTCGATTTCGACTGGCGTTTTTTTATTACAAGCAGATTGTGTTTTACCAAATATTCACAATCAAGCTATCTGCACGATGCATGGCATCGCCTGGCTTTACATTGAATGTGCGGTGGAAGTCTCTCATGTTGGCTAGAGGCCCAATCACACGGAATTTCGCAGGCGAATGCACGTCGCTTCGCACTTGGTCGGCCAATGATTCGGGTCTTGTGTTGATCATCCAAGCAAGTGCATAACCAAGGAAGAAACGCTTATCTGGGCTAAGCCCCGCGATTTCCTTCTTTTCCTTGTATTGTGCGGTCTTTTTAAACGCTTCGTAACCCATCATGATGCCTCCAATGTCGGCGATGTTTTCGCCTTGAGTCATTTCACCATTGATGCGCAAGCTGTCTACAACTATATATTGATTGAATTGATCAACCACCATTTTGGTTTTGGCGAAAAAGCGTGAGCTGTCTTCGGGTGTCCACCAGTTTTCCAGATTTCCGTTCACATCATACTTGGCACCTTGATCATCGAAACCGTGGGTGATCTCATGTCCAAACGTTGAGCCACCGATGATGTAGTAGAGGATGGCATCATCCGCCATCACGCGCTCATATCCAGGAACGATGATGTTGGAGCCTGGTACTACAATCTCGTTGTTGGAAGGGTTGTAGTAGGCATTATAGGTTTGTGGATACATCTGCCAATCGTTTCGATCCACTGGTTTACCGAACTTGTTGGTCATGTATAGCATCTCCCAACGGTTGGCAGCCATTACATTCCTAACGTATGAATCACGGTTGATTTGCATGGCCGATAAATCTTTCCATTGGTCTGGATATCCCACCTTCATCACCATGCCATTGAGTTTTACGAGCGCTTTCTCTTTGGTGGCTGGACTCATCCAATCGAGGTTTTTGATGCGTTCGGCGTAAACGGTTTTGATATCGTTTCCGATTTGCTGTAGCTTTTCCTTGGTTCCCTTAGGTAAATATTCCTCAACATACACTTGTCCGATTAGCTCACCCAAAGCAGAATTTGTTTGATCCACTACGCGCTTCCAACGGGGTTTCATCTCCGATATACCTCGCATGGTGGTATTGTAGAATGAGAAAGATTCGGCATACGTTTTGTCGTCGAGGTAGGGCGCAAGACCTTTGATGAAGTGGTACTGCATATAGTGTGACCAAATCGTCATCGGAGTTTGCTTTAGTAATGAATTCAGCATAGTCAGGAATTCGGGTTGCCCAACAATCACGGTATCCACGTTTTTGAGACCATATTCCGACATGAATGTTTTCCAATCAAAATTCGGCGTTGCTTTTTCCAAAGCGGCCATCGTCATCTTGTTATAATTCTTGTGCGGGTCACGGGTGTCTTCTTTCTTGCGTGATGCCTTGGCTATTGATGTTTCCAATGCCATTACATCATTGGCGGATTTACCAGCGGTGATGGAATCTTGTCCGAGATTCATGAAAACACGTCTCAGGTGCGACACGAATTCAGTCCGTATGCTTTTAGCGCGTTCATCGGTATCGAAATAATAGCTGCGGTCGGGAAGGCTTAACCCGCCCTGATACACGAATATGGCGTGCTTGCTGCTGATTTTATCATCCTGTCCCACGTACATGCTCATCAAAGGTGATGCGCTGGTGGTGTGTATCATGGCCGCCACTTTTGACAGGGTGTTTGCATCCGTTATGGAGGCAATTTGATCCATTTCGGGTTTAATAGCGCTGAGGCCTGTTTTGTTGATGTTCACGCTATCCATGCCAGTGAAAAACATGTCACCGATTTTCTGCTTGTTGCTGCCTTTGGTGGCTTTGGCATCCGCGGCAGCGTTCTCGCAGATTTCACGGACTTGCGCATTGATGGTGTCGCGAATCAATTGCCACAATCCGTTGCTTCCTTCGCTCGCAGGTATGGGATTCTTCTTGAACCATCCGTTGTTGGCATACAGGAAGAAATCCTCAGCAGGGTTGATGGTGGTGTCGATGTTGGATGCCAGGAAATCGGGTTGATTGCCAACTTCTTCTTTCGAATTATTGCTGCAAGAGGAAAGCGACAGCAACAGCATGCCGCTCACTAAAATGGATTTGAAGTTCATGGGGTTTTCGATTATAACGGCAAAATTAGGGATACTAAAAGAATCATTTTCAAGGGCCCACAAAATTTATATTATACTGTAAAGCAATAATTTGCAATTATTTTAGGATAATACATAAGAAAGTTATGTATAATTGCGTTAGGTATAACAAATGGACATGATATATTCATCAGAACTCATCAAGGGCACACTCAAAACCATTGTGCTGAAAATGCTCCGCGACCATGGTAAGATGTATGGTTACGAGCTTACGCAACGGGTAAAGGAATTGACCGCCGGCAAGATTCAATTAACGGAAGGCGCACTTTATCCAACGCTACATGCATTAGAGGCCGAAGGGTTGCTCGATACCGAGACAGAACACATTGGCAAGCGTGTGCGCAAGTATTATCGCTTGAACAAGAAGGGTACGGCCAGATCTGAGGATAAGGTAAATGAGTTCGCTTCTTTCCTGGAAACGATGCGGTTCCTACTCGATATAAAGACGGCTAGCTAATGTTTGTTTTGAATGACACACATATCGATTTCATCCGCTCCGATATCCAATCGCGCGGAGTTACTACCGAAGCGTTGATAGACGACATCGTAGACCATGTGTGTTGTTTGTTGGAGCAACAGGTTAAGGAGGAGACGGAGTTCGAAGCGGCTTATTCAGACATCATTCAAAAATTTTACGAATCATCCTTGTCCGATATAGAAAAGGAAACACAATTGCTAAAACAATTCAAAAACTACTACGCTATGAAAAAGACCATGTTGTACAGCGGCTTTTTTGCCACCATTTCGCTCCTTGCGGGTCTCATTCTCAAATTCACCCACTCTCCAGGAGCTTCGCTCTTCATTGTTGTTGGAATCATCGTTTTCAGTTTTCTGTTTTTGCCGCTGATGGTGGTGCTCAGAACACGTGACCAAGGCGCGAAGCGCGATACACTGTTAACGATTGTCGGGGCCCTTTGCGGTATGCTTTTCGCGATGGGCACCTTGTTCAAAATCATGTATTGGCCTTATGCCAATATGCTGGGTGTGTCAGCTATGGTTTTACTCGGATTGGCCTACATTCCGATTCAGTTTTTCACCGGCATTCGCAATCCCGAAACGAAAACCAATTCGATACTGACCACGTTCGTATTGTTGACCGGTCTGGGACTTATGCTGACCTTGGTGCGTTCTCCTGAAGCAACACGCAGATACCAGCTACAGAAAACGGCCGAGTATTTGGAAGACGAGCGAATGTTTGAGATGCAGATACAAAAATGTAATTCAAGCGGTGTGCAACAGCCAATGAATATGCAGGAGGTTAAGGTTGATTCCCTTTGCAGTGGATTGAAAAAGTTGGTGATTCAATTGGACACCAACCAGGATGTTTTGCCTGCTGCTGTCATGAATGGATTGGAACCCATCAACGATGGACCTATGCAGAAAACATTACGCGACGATGAAAAGGGTATTGCTTTGCTGGCAGAATTGCGCAAGGCGATGGATGAATACAATAAACAACTTCAACTGCCTTCGCAACACGCCCAACCATTGTCTAGCGCACTGTTCATGAAAGGGGAAATGCGCACGGCGGATGTGTTGTCGGCGATTGCAAAGATACGACACAGCTTATTGCTGAATCGATAGGTATTAAAGTTTTGTAAGGGTGGACGTTTTAATAGCATTATCAGTGGCAAGTGACAAGTTTGCCTCATCGATCTATGGTAGCATAATTAAGTCAGCGTAGATCCGCTAGATCCGTGTTCTGTTTTTTAAGTGGCGGTCAGCGGTTGCAAGTAGGCAGAGAAATGGGGTTGCAGTTTCAAAACCGATTAAATCCGAGTTCACGTTAAATATTAGATGGAGGCTGTAGCCTGATTAATTTTGTTCCGACAACTATCCTACGGCTTAGTGATCGCTGATTAATAGTCAATAGCCAATCGGTTATTTGGATATTAATTAACTTTGATAGATGAAACCATGATTGTGGTTTTTCAATCCTCTATAATCCATGAAAATACTTGTACCAATCGATTTCACTGCAGTTACTGAAAATGCGCTCAGCTACGCCATCCAACTTCCTTCAGTAAAGGAGGTTTTGCTCTTTCATGTTATTTCCAAAGGCGGTGATGTTGAAAAATCAACCAGTCAACTGGCAGCCTTGGCTGACAAATACCGCAATGCTTTCAGTGGGATGTTTTCCATATCTGTTAAGGAGGGTAATATTTTCGATCAAATTGGTGAAGAGGCTTTGGAAATGCACTGCGATTTGATCGTAATGGGTACGCACGGGATTTCCGGCATGCAGCAGTTTTTGGGTAGCAGGGCCATGAAGGTGATCACCAATTCTAAAACCCCATACATACTTGTTCAGAAAAAACCTTTCCCTCCTGCAAATAAAATGCTGGTGCCAGTTGATTACACAAAGGAGAATAAGCAGGTAATTCCATTCCTTTCGACCCTTGCCAAGCTGCTTGGGGCCAAGGTGCTTCTGACCTCGCAAGATCCCGGAAAGGACGAGTTCATCAAGAATAAATTAGACAACAATACCTCTTATTACAAAAACGCTTTGGCATCAATGGATGTTTTACCCGAGGTTGTTGAACAGAAATTCAATTATGAGAAACGCCACAAATCAATCGTGGATGTTGCGTTGAAGTACGATGCCGACATGATTGTAACCGCTATTGATCCTAAAGTGGGGGTCGTCGATTACATCATGGGAGTAGAGGAGCAGAAGATTGTAGCTAATGAGGCCCAGATCCCGGTCTTATGCATCAACATCCGTAATTTCACTCGATTTTCCGGTAGTATTTTCGATGGAGGGGCTTAGTTTGAATTGATGAAGCGGTACGAGTACCTATTGCAGTCGGCAGCGGTAGGCGGTAACATTTTTATACAAGCTTTGCGAATATTTGCGATTTTCTTTGCGGTCTTTTCGAGAAAAAACAGAAAACTTAATCCAGGGTAACACGATTTATCCCAAACTCAGTTTTCAGTGAAAAGGATCTTTATTATATCACCTCTCCACTCAATATTTTCTCCACTCTTTTTACCTAGAATCGCTTTCGCAAGTGGTGATTCGATTGATATGGCCATGATGGTTTTTCCGTCAACCTGGATATTGCCCAGTCCCACCGATAGGTAAAAAGTGCCGATGGAGGTTTCAACAACGGATCCTGGTTGCACGGTATCTGATGTATTCCTAATGGGAATTCGTTTCAGCAAATCAACCGATTTATTGATTTCTCCCAATTGCTTGGATAGCATCTCCACCTCCAACTGCGCCATGGCTCTAGCTGTTTCGTGCTTGTCGCCTGCTGTGCTTTTGGTATCTGCATTGGCGCCTTGCTGAATCGCATCAATGGCCTCAAGGAGCTCATCGCGTCGTTTGGCGAGTAATTCCATACAGTGTTGATGGTATAAAATGGTTCTAGGCTCTTGCTTCATTTGGTGTAAAAATAGGCAGCAGATGCTTTGGTAGACGCAATGAATGTGCTCTCATATTTTTCGATTATATTTTTACACTCTTTCAGTCTGGTGCAAATCCCATTCAGGCTATTTTTTGCGGTTCGATTCAGTGGTTGATGGATATTACTTTTTCAAGGATTCGGTGAATAAACCTGTTATTCTCCGCATGAATTGCAGAGAATATTTGCTGTTGCGGACAGTGATGGAGCGAAAATCGCTTCGTAAATAATTGATTTGCAAAAAAGGCACAAAAAAGGGAGCAAAAAGGCTCTCTTTTTTGCGGTCTAGGCTGGACTAACTGTGCTGGACCCGGTTCACCCGAAGTAGTGGATCAAAACGATCAATGCTTCGCATTGTGGTAAATTGCTCACAAATAAAAAAGCGAGCATTTTTATTTGCTCGCTTCATTTAC
>JBKDSL010000086.1:0-3524 GCA_046340555.1 Bacteroidota bacterium | reverse complement strand
TCTTCAAACTATGCAAGAATGTTGAAGGATCCTACCAAGCCCATGTTTAACAGAGCCACGCAGGCTTATTACCCTCCGGGGTCCACTTTCAAATTGGTGAATGCGCTAATTGCATTGCAGGAAGATATCATCTCACCAAGCAGCACATTCAACCACTCCTTCGTTGTTGGCTCGAAGTCGGTTAAATGCCACCCTCACCCTCCAATAGCTTTGGAGGGTGCGATTCAATATTCTTGCAACCCATATTTCTGCCATACATTCCGAGCCTTCGTAGATTCCAAAAAGTTTGGAAGCAGTGAAGCAGGTTACCGCAAATGGCGTGAGCACGTTTTGGCGTTTGGGATAGGTCGTAAAGTGGGCGTTGATCTGCCATCAGAATTGAAAGGGTTGGTGCCTGCCGCTGAGTTTTACGACAAAATTTACGGCAAAGGCCGATGGAGGGCATCCACCATTTATTCTTTAGGTATTGGTCAAGGGGAATTGGGTGTTACACCTTTGCAAATGGCCAATATACTTTGCGCCATAGCAAACAAGGGCTACTATTATATCCCACATATAGTCCGAAAAATCGGTGGCAAATCCAATAAGACTCGTAATCTCGGGCAAAAGCAGATGACTATGGTTGAGCCACGCCATTTTGAAACTGTGCACGAGGGCATGCAGCAGGTCGTGGAGAATGGAACCGCTCGAATAGCCAAGTTTGGCAATTATGCTATTTGTGGAAAAACGGGTACCGCTCAGAATCCGCACGGCAAGGATCACTCACTGTTTGTTGCCTTCGCGCCTCGTGAAAATCCCAAGATAGCCATCGCTGTGATGGTCGAGAACGCCGGTTGGGGAGGTGAATGGGCTGCACCAATGGGAAGTTTGATGATGGAAAAATACCTTACGGATTCCATTTCACGACCAGAGCTTTACGATCGTATGGTGAATAGTGATCTCATTCCCGGACCTAAACCTGTTTCAGAAAACAATGGCGACGTTGATTGAATTTGAAAAATGAGGCAGCAACAAAGTATATTTCAAAACATCGATTGGGTAGTTGTCGCCCTCTATCTGTTATTGGTTCTGATAGGATGGGTTAATATTTATTCTGCTGTTTACAATGAAGAACACAGCAGTATTTTCGATTTGTCACAGAACTATGGCAAGCAGTTGATGTGGATAGTGACCTCGTTGGTTCTGGCGATTTTCATTTTGGTGATCGACAGCAAATTTTATGAGGCTTTTGCATTCCCTGCTTATCTGCTTACGCTATTGTTGCTCTTGGCGGTATTGGTGCTTGGTCGCGAAGTCGCAGGCTCGAAATCATGGTTTGAAATAGGTTCTTTCAGACTACAACCAGCAGAATTCAGCAAGATGGCAACCGCATTGCTTCTTGCCAGGTTCTTGAGTACAGTAAACATTGATATGCGGGATTTTCGCACCAAGGTTGTGGCTGGTGTAATAATACTTGTTCCAATGGCTATGATCTTGCTCCAAAACGATACAGGTTCGGCCCTGGTCTTTTGCGCATTCATTTTTGTGTTGTATCGCGAAGGATTGTCGCAAAACGTCCTTATCATAGGTTTTTTTGCGGCACTGCTTTTTGTGTTGTCTTTGATGATTGACAAGTTGATTATAATAGTTGTGCTTGGCGGCGTGCTTTTATTGTCCTTGCTTGCCATACGCCGCACATTTAAGAACGTACTCACTTTGGTGGTGATCTTTTCGTTGGCTGCAGGATTGGTATTGAGTGTCGATTTCTTTTTCCAAGAAGTGCTCGAGCCTCACCAAAAGCAGCGCATAAACGTCTTGTTAGGTAAAGAAACCGACTTGAAAGGTGCCGGCTATAATGTGAACCAAAGCTTGATTGCAATCGGTTCAGGAGGGTTTGCCGGCAAGGGTTTTTTAAATGGTACGCAAACCAAATTCGATTTCGTGCCTGAGCAAAGCACCGACTTTATATTTTGTACAGTCGGCGAGGAGTGGGGTTTTATTGGCTCCCTTTTGGTTATCGGGTTATTTACATTTTTGATTTATCGGATCATCGCCATCGCCGAAAGACAGAAATCCGACTTCACTCGTGTTTATGCCTACGGAGTTGCTTCCATACTGTTCATGCATTTGATGGTAAATATTGGAATGACAATCGGACTATTGCCTGTTATTGGAATACCATTGCCATTGATGAGTTATGGAGGCTCTTCCCTTTGGGCATTCACCATACTCATATTCATATTGGTGAAACTGGATAGCTACCGCATGTTCGTTTTGCGGTGACCAAAACTATCCGTTTCCGAATTGCTTGAGGAACTTCACGTCATTTTCGAAGAAAAGTCTCAAGTCTTTGATGGAATACTTGAGCATGGCAATGCGTTCAACACCCATTCCGAAAGCATAGCCTGAATAAGTCTCCGGATCGATTCCGCAATTGGAAAGCACTTGTGGATCCACCATTCCGCATCCCATGATTTCAAGCCAACCGGTATGTTTGCACACATTGCATCCATCTCCAGAGCAGATATTGCAAGAAACATCCATCTCGGCCGAAGGCTCGGTGAATGGGAAATAGGAGGGGCGAAGTCGGATTTGTGAACCAGCACCAAACATCTCCTTGGCGAAGTGCAATAAGGTTTGTTTTAAGTCTGCAAACGAAACGTTCTTGTCGATGTATAAACCTTCGACTTGGTGAAAGAGGCAGTGTGCGCGCGCCGAAATGGCCTCATTACGATAAACCCTTCCTGGTGCGGTGATACGGATAGGAGGTTTGTGGTTCTCCATGATACGAACCTGAACGGATGATGTATGTGTGCGCAAGGCATAAGCGTCTTCGTGATCCATGAAGAACGTGTCTTGCATGTCGCGCGCAGGATGTTCCGGAGGAAAATTCAGTGCGCTGAAATTGTGCCAGTCATCTTCGATTTCAGGGCCCTCTGCAACGGCGAAACCAATCTTGGAGAATATCTCAAGGATTTCATTTCGGACCAAGGTAACTGGGTGCATCGACCCTGCGGGCATCCAATCTCCCGGAAGGGAGTGGTCGATATCAGGAGTGCTTTTGGATTCGGAATTTTCAAACAGCGCTGTGTATTGATTGATTTTTTCTTCTGCAGCCTGCTTGATTGAATTAACCTCTTGTCCGTAGGATTTGCGCGACTCGGGAGCCACTTGTTTCATGTTTGCGAACAAGTCGTTCAAAACGCCTTTCTTGCCAAGAAATCGAGATTTGAAGGCATCAAGTTGCTCCTTGCTTTCAGCTTGGAAATTTTGTGCCTCCTGTAGAAGAGCTTGAGTATCCATCTTGGCTTTAAGGAAATGAGATTTTTAAGTTGAAAAGAGGCAGGATTATTTTACCATTTTGATACGCATGCGAACATCTTCCACAGGTCGATCACCGATGCTTTTGTTAGTTGCAACTGCAGCGATTTTGTCAACTACTTCCATTCCGGAAACCACCTCTCCAAATACGGTATAATTCATATCAAGGAAAGCTGTTCCGCCAATGGTCTTGTAATCATTCCGCTGCTGCTCGGTATAGGTGA
>JBKDSL010000085.1:0-6880 GCA_046340555.1 Bacteroidota bacterium | reverse complement strand
GGGTGGTTTAAAAATGAAAATGGTGCCTTACGGGGCACCACTTTAACTAACCTGACTCTTAAACCCTAAAAACAGTTCCTTGGACTTATCAACGATATTCAGGGTTACAGTATTTCTTGAATTATTTTGGCTGGGTGGTTTAAAAATGAAAATGGTGCCTTACGGGGCACCACTTTAACTAACCTGAATCATAAACCCTAAAAACAGTTCCTTCTACCTCAGAAAGGATTTCAAGGTTACACTTTTTATTAGAAAATAATTAAACAACTGTAAATCAGTTTTATAAATATGCTTTTTGAAATAAACTCCCTATAATGTGACCTTGTTTCATAAACTTGAAACCAAAACCAACTAAACCAACAATTATGAAATTCAAAAGCCTTTTTATTGCCGCATGGGTGCTAGCCAGCGGAAGTTCATTTGCACAACTGCAGCTGCCACAGCCTTCACCTGCTGCTTCAGTTACCCAAACCATGGGTTTAACTGATATCACTATTGAATATGCAAGCCCTGGAACCAAAGGCAGGACCGTATTCGGAGGATTGGTTCCTTACAACGAGTTGTGGCGTACCGGTGCCAATGCAGCTACGAAAATCTCTTTTAGTCGAGATGTAACCATCATGGGTAATAAAATCCCTAAAGGAAAATATTCTTTGCTTACCATTCCCAATCAATCAGAGTTCACAGTTATCCTGAACAAGGATGTGAATGCATCCGTTGATTCCTATAAGAAAGAGGACGATCAGGTCCGCTTCATGGTAAAGCCGACTACTTGTGAAATCCGCGAGCGGATGTTGTTTTATTTCTCTGACTTCTCTGATTCTAAAGGTACGATTGTGATGGAGTGGGAACGTACACGATTGGTGATTCCCGTTATGTTGGACACCGATGCCCAGGCTTTGGAAAGCATTTCTAAAGAGTTGGCCAGAACATGGCGTGTTTATAATTCAGCGGCTCGCTACCATCTGGACAACAATAAAGAATTGGAAAAAGGATTGACATATGTTGATCAATCCATTGCATTAAAATCTGATTGGTTTAATCATTGGACCAAAGCACAAATCTATGCAGCTATGAAAAACATGACTGAAGCTTATCGATTCGCACTCAAAGCCAAGGAACTTGGCGATCAAGCTTCCAACTTCTGGTATAAGGATGACGTGGAGAAGGCACTAGTTGATTGGAAACCAAATGCTGGAACCAAAGGACGTAAATAATTTTTCATTACCTCATAAATTGATAAGCCCCGTCGATTTTCGGCGGGGCTCTTTTTTTAAGTGGTCGATTCCTTTGTGTTTTCGCCAAACAAGGAAATCAAAAGCCCGATACCAGTCACCAATATACAGCCAACCAAGTTGTACCACAAGAAGGAAATGTTGGTAAACATATAACATCCTATTACCCCGGCCTCCGCAATCAATGCAGCTATGAAAACTGCGTGGCCATTTACCCGTTTTATGTAGAATCCAGTAAGGAAAATTCCGAGTATTGTTCCATAAAACAGCGAACCCAATACATTAACGGCTTCTATAAGGCTTCCCAATTGATTTGCGAATTGGGCCACCAATATGGCGTAACAACCCCACAAAACCGTTGACCATTTGGATATAGCCAAATAGTGTTTTTCACTCTTATCTTTTATGATGGCCCTTTTGTATATATCCACTACACTGGTAGACGCCAAGGCATTCAACTCGGATGAAGTTGACGACATGGAAGCGGCAAAGATCACGGCAATGAGTAGGCCGATAATGCCTTCCGGCAAATGATCAATTACGAACCGTAGAAAAACATAGTTGGTATCATTGGTGTCTGCGTCAGCATCAGACCTTTTCAAAACAGCTTTAGCCTCTAGGCGGAGTTCGTCGGCTTTCTTGTTGTATTTTTTGAGGGTGTCTGCATACAGCTCTGCCGACTTTTCATCATCCAACCTTATCGATTCCAGCATCCCTTTTGTAGCTTGCTCCTTTAACTCCCTATTGCGATCGAAAGCACTTTGCACCTGCATGTAGGATTCAGCATATTTGCTAGCCATCACCTTTTCTGTTTCAACTTTGTTGAAGAATACGGGTTGAGGTTGGAAAATGTAGAAAACATAAAGCAATGCTCCGATGAATAATATGAAAAGCTGCATTGGTATTTTCACTAGTCCGTTGAACAATAGTCCTAGTCTTGATTCAGTAATCGATTTGCCTCCCAAGTAACGCCCCACTTGCGACTGGTCAGTGCCAAAATAGGCCAACGCTAAAAAGAAGCCGCCTATCAGTCCCGACCATACGTTGTATTTATTCTGCAGGTCAAATGAAAAATCAACCAAGTTCATTTTACCGGTTTTGCCTGCTATGGTTACCACCTCGTTGAATGAAACGTCGGGCAGCATGCTGAAGATGAGAAACGCAGCCAGGATGATTCCCGAAAAAATGATCGCCATTTGTCCCATTTGGGTATGGCTAACGGCCTTGGTTCCTCCTGCTACTGTATAAAGAACAACAATTCCTCCGATAAAGATGTTGGTCCAATAGATGTTCCAGTCGAGTAAGCTGGAAAGAATGATGGCAGGTGCGTAGATAGTGAGCCCTGCAGCTAATCCGCGTTGTATCAAAAAGAGTAATGCTCCCAACGCTCGCGTCTTGTAATCGAAACGGTTTTCCAAATATTCGTAGGCCGTATAGATTTTCATACGGTGAAACAATGGCACAACTGTAACGCTCAACACAATCATAGCCAAAGGCAGTCCTAGGTAAAACTGCAAAAAACGCATGCCATCAGTGAAGGCTTGTCCAGGTGCCGATAAGAAAGTGATGGCACTTGCTTGTGTAGCCATGATGGATAGTCCAATGGCATACCAAGGCATTGAATGGTTGCCTAGTAGATATCCTTCAATGTTTTTACTTCCCCGACTTTTATAGATGCCGTAGACGGTGATGAATACCAACGTTGAAATCAGTACAAGCCAATCCAGAATACTCATGCGTATGTCTTGGTGATGATGTAATAAATCATGATCTGTATGACCAGAAATCCAGCTACAAGCCAATACCATTTTTTCCAAGTACCAATAGGGGGCGGGGTTGACATGTAGATAGATTTTAATATATAAAGTAATGTATTATAATTTACTTGGAAAATGGTTTTCAATATTAAGATTCAAAATCACTTCTCACACTTCGTACGGTAGCTATCGGACAGGCTAATGGCGGCGCTTGTCACTTGTTACTTGTCATTATTTAACAGGTTTACCATCAACCTATACGCTCCAGGAACACCTGCTGGCAATTGTCGGAAGAATGAAATGCCCGTGTAGATGAACTGTCCTTTTCCTTTTTTTGCGTAGATGATAGAGCCATCTAGTGGTTTTTCGTCTTGGTCGTTCCAGGAAATGGGTTTGCTGTATTCCAGTGATGTCTCCCCTGCAAAGTATAGTCCACGCTCTTGTACCCAATGGTCGAAATCTGATTTGGTTATTTGGTTTGGATAATTCAACAATGGATGGTTGGGGATGTTGAATGTTGGATGGGCATCTTCCTCTGTAACGCGGTCACGTGTGATTTTGAATGGGAAGGGTCCCATGGTAGATTTCACTCCACCAAGAAAATTGTTGGTGTTGTATTGAACCACCAACGTGCCTCCGTTTTCAACATATTGCATTAGATTGGACTGCCAAGTTCCGATTTCATCATTGGTGTTGTAAGCGCGGATACCGGTAACGATGGCATCATAGTTGGATAATGATCCATTTAGGATGGTTTTGCCATCCAACACATCCACTTGAAAGCCTGCGAGGCTTAAGCATTTTGCCACATCATCTCCCGCCCCAGGAATATAGCCAATTCTTTTGGCCTTCGATTCAAATGAAGTCGCCACCAATTTCATAGAGGCGTCTTCTAGATAAACAATCGCAGGGATATGGTCATGTTGGATGTTTTTCACTGTGTGCCGGTATTCTTTTCCACTTACAATGGCGTAAGCTTTCATGCTATTGCCTTTTTGAATGTCTGCTGTTAACATAAGGTCGGTGGGCGATGGAGGAGTGAGTGTGAAAGTTACGGAGACAGGTTTCCCTCTCTCCAATGTTTTGAAAACAATGGAGTCGGTTATACAACTCCAGCCCGAAGGTGGCAAAGGCTTTACTACACCCTGTGTCGAATCTTTTTCTGAAGTAATATCGAATGTGACACGAATTAATGCGCCCTTGTTTGAAATGGCCACAGGGGCATTGGCTGCTATAGATACCAAAGGCACAATCTCAATTGGTCTATGACACTCACCCTTTACAGGATCCACCCATTTGTATGTGAATGGCACTTTATAGGTCAATTGCACTCCGTTGAATTCAAATATGAAAACAGCTTGAAGTGGATCCTCGTTCCATGCAAGACCTAATTGCGGCAGTTGTTTCCGTGTCGTAGGTTCTAGGAAATAAGGGTTGCAGCAAGAGCTGTTTGGTGAAATGGTGATGCTGCTTTTTGACAGTAACATTTCGTTTGGGTTCATTGCCTTCGACAAGGCTGTATCTAAACCGTTATATCGAATGTTTTTGAGCGTCAGGCCTGAAAGCGACCTGGTAACAGCCGCAATGGTAATACCCATCGTATCTCCAGGTATGGCTTTGTACCTGTTTGTGGAAACCTCGAACCACAAACCAGCACAGGCCTTGATGATTTCAAGCAACTCTTGTTCCTTGACCGATTTCCAATACGGATCGCTGCTGTTACGTATCATGGGCAGTAACTTGACGAGTTGCTCAATAGATTTCGACGGGTTTCGCACGTCGAATTCCTTGATGATTTTGTCAATGGCCGATTTGATGCGGTTTCCACCTTGAACACGTTCCCATCCTGTGGGTATATTGGCAAACACATCTGATACTGCAGTGTCGCCATCAATTTTCTTGAAATACTCATTTAAGCCACCTCTTTGGCTCATCACTCCAAAACCCTGACTTTTATGCATGCTCCGGCTATTGGCTGAAATCTCTCCATGGGATTTTCCTAGCAACGGATTGAAAAGACCTACATCGATTTTCAGTTGCCCCGCATAGGCAGAGTCTGGAAGATTCCGGTTGTTGAAAGTATTTTGGAAGATACGTTTAGCCTCCCATGTTTCCACAAACGCAAGTTGATCAGGAAATGATTTAGGGTCGGCAGCCAATCTGAATGCTTCGATAGCCAGTAAAGCAGAGGCTGAGTGATGTCCGTGACCTGCATCCTTGTTGGTAGGGAAACGATTGATGATGACATCCGGTCTGTATTTTCTGATTGCCCAGACCAAGTCGCGAAGGGCGTCTTCCTTATTCCAGATTCGCATCGTTTCGTCAGATGATTTTGAATATCCGAAATCATCGCAGCTGCCGAAAGTTTGTTCGGCTCCATCAACTTTTCTAGCGCCCATCAACTCACGGGTGCGGATCATTCCCAAAGGCAAACCGATTTCCTCACTGATGAGGTTTTGTCCGCCTTCACCTCTAGTCAGGGAAATATAAACAGTTCGGAATTTTTTTTCTGATGCTAAATAGGATAGAAGCCTTGTGTTTTCGTCATCGGGATGAGCCGCAACATAGAGCACAGAGCCCAATGTGTTCAATTTTTCCAAAGACAGTAAAATCTCAGATGATGTCGACGTCTTTGTTTGTGCCTTTGAAATGCAGGGGAGCAGTGAGCACAATATGACGGCAAATAGATGTTGGGCAGACTTTTTCATATACTTTTACAAATGTAATTACCTGAATCCAATTGGTCTGAAATTTAAATTGGTTATGGAAACACTTAATAAGGCTATCAGGTTTATCGTCCGAATTTTAAAATTTGCACTTTTTACTTGTGGGTGTGTTTTTGTCATGATGTTGGCATTGTCATTCACCTCATTGCCATTTTATTGGCATAGATGGCTAGGCGAAAGCATGCAAACAGATACCCAAATTCAACCTTCGCATATCGTGATGCTTGGCGGAGGTGGTATGCCTTCCGAATCCAATCTCATTCGACTCTATTATTGCTCTCAGTTGGCTAATGAGTTTCCTGGCGCGAAGTTGGTGATTGCACACCCTCCCGATACTTCGGTTGCAAACCAAATGGCTCTTTTTTTGGTTGGTTGCGGTGTTGATGTATCAAGAATCTCATTTTCTCACGAAGGCACCAATACCCGAGCCCAAGTTTTAGCGCTTTCAACTATTTTACAGAACAAGAAATCAACATTGGCCTTGGTTACAGCACCCGAAAACATGCGGCGCAGCGTTTTGACATTTAATAAAGTTGGTTACGAAAAGGTCTTTGCGGTTCCCGCTTTCGAAAATGCCATGTTTCTAGAAATGGACTATGATTTCCATAAAATTGGAGGTCGTTCCTATGTGCCAGATGTATCGTCTAGCGACGGATTACGTTATGACTTTTGGAATTATTTGAAACTAGAAATCATCTGCATCAGAGAAGCATTTGCTCTAGCTTATTATAAGTTGAACGGTTGGATCTGATCAGACCAGTACAAATTGCTCCAACACATCCACTCGCTCTTCAAAATTTTCTTCGTCTGCAAAAGAGCTGCGCATGCCTTCCATTACAATTTCGCAGCCCTTCAGAATGGTGCTTCGAATTTCTGTAAATCCTGGTTCTCCCTTTTTAATCCCAGGCTCATTTAACTTCCTCAAGGCATCACCCAGATCCGTCATGTAAGCCTTGCAGGTAATGTCCATGGAGGTATAAATCAAAATCTCCTCATCCAAGTTTAATCGAAGTATATCGCCTTCTTCAGATTGTTTGATTTTTTCATATAATATGCCAACATCCTTTGCATTGGTGAGCTCTAATTGTCGAATGGCATTGGCCAATGGATGGGCCTCATTGTACATCACAAATCGCAAAGTTCCTAAGCTCGACAATAGCAA
>JBKDSL010000084.1:0-8734 GCA_046340555.1 Bacteroidota bacterium | reverse complement strand
ATCAATAACCGATTTCTTTCCAAATCGCTTGCCGAAACCCCCTCCATTGAAAAGTTTATGTCCTTACGCAACATATCGTTTATGGCATTTCGTTCCATAATCTCCTTTCGGGTTGATCTGCTGTTCAATACTCTGGATGCTTCTACACGGTCAATCGAATCACGAACTTGTTCATACTTTATCTTGGCTTCATCTGCGGCCTTGATGTCTCCTGATAAGGTGTTTACGGTTGATATTTTCAAATATGAATCCTTAAGAAGTCTGGCAGTTGACAACTGGGGATAAATGTTAAGGCTTTTTTGAAATTCGAGAGTGGCTTGAGAGTAAAGGCCTTTTTTATAAAAAGCGATTCCCTGATCTCTGAGCACCATAGCCATGCCAGGTGCATCATTAAGTGACTTGAAAATATTGAAAGCTGATTTTAGAAGGACTTCACGTTCCGGTGAGTCGCCTTTCCTTAAGGATGCTTCTGCCGCTTGGACAAGGCATCGTGCTTCCATCTGGCGCATTCCCGTTGGAGAAAATGATTTTGATGCGGCCAGGAAATGCTGCTGGGCGTTTGTCCAGTCCTTGGAAGCCAAGTGTACTTGGGCAGACACCACTAATGCAGCCCCTTTTATAAGGTTAATTTTCGAGTAATTTGGCTCCGTTACGATCTTGTTCGCAATACCCAATGCGTCTGCATAAGACCCGTTTTTCAATTTAAACCACGCCAGCGCCAATTCTGCCAAAGGCAATAGATGGTGTTTATCAATATCGATTACTGCATCACTAGCAGTTTGAAGCAGCTGGATGGATTTTTGAGTATTTCCGTCTGCGAATTCGACCCAGGCGAGTTGGATTGCGGTGTTGGCCGTTTGAAGTTTATTGGCTGATTTAACGGACGACTGTAAAGCCTTTTCAAGTGTGGCCCTGCCTGGATTGTCAATAGCTGCCTTTTGCAGTTGTGGCATAAAAAACAACCCTTCTTGTTCCATGGCTTCCTCCGCCAATCCAAGCGGCTCTACCAACAAAGTGTTTTCTTGCCCCGAAGCAGCAAAAGAGACTGTTAAAGTAAACAGTATCAGAAAAAAGCGCCCAAAACTTTTAGTTACAAATCTTAAAAACTCCATGAATGGTAAATATAGGAAAGCGAATTAAGAGGCTTGGGTTTTAGTGGACAGGCAACTTATATTTACCTCGGAATTTTCGATCAAGTTGGCTCTGAATATTGTCGAGGTCGATGGATCGTCCTTTGATATAAGCTCCCAATACTTCGCTTGAGCGCATATCCATTACATCTCCTTCGCATACAATCAGAGTAGCATCCTTTCCCACTTCCAAAGATCCGGTAGTTTTATCAATTCCCAGAATTCGGGCTGGACTTAATGTGATTGATTCTATGGCTTCTTCTTTGGTGAGTCCATAAGCCGCTGCTGAACCTGCCTGGTATGCCAAATTTCTTACTTGCCAGAATTCCGGAACTGAAATGGCAAAAGGTATTCCTGCTTGCTTAAGTAGGAATGGGAATTCGTAGGGAAGGTCAATTCCTTCATCACTATTGGAGGGAAGGCGATGGGTTTCAACTACAACAACAGGAATTCGATTTTCTTTCAAAAGATTGGAAACCGCCAATGCTTCGCGGGCTCCCACTAACACAATGTCTACTCCAAACTCCTTAGAAAAAGCAACGGCGGCTATTATTTCCTTCGCATGGTTGCAGTGTATGAAAAGTTTTTTCTTTCCACTGAATACTCCTTTCATGGATTCAAGATGGATGTTGGTTTCTTTCGGTTTTTTCTCATTCGCGTAAGCTTTCGCCTCGGTGAACAGTTTTACCAATTCGTTCATGTTACGCTCTGCGGACACTCTCTGTTTTTCTTCTCCTCCTGGCTCTTCAGTTCGGTATATCCTCATATTTGGCCAATGCAAATGCATGCCATTGTCAGTAACGTATGCGGCATCCTCATAATTCCAAGCATCTAAAACAACCACCGAAGATTGACCGCTAAGGGCTGGCGATGAGGCACTGGGTTTTGGAACGATTTGAGCCATCAATACGCCGTTACTTCTTACGGTAGGAATGACCTTGGAGTCGGTATTGTATGCGATAATGGATCTTACGGATGGGTTTAATATACCCGTTTCAGCCACATCGTTGGTGGCTCTGACTGCTTCAATTTCATTCAATCCAAGCACTGTATTCATGGCTATTAATCCAGGATAGACATCCTTGCCTGATACATCTATGATCGTGTCATAAGCTGAGCGGTCGATTCGTATGGTGGTTGCGTCTGCAACCAGATCCAACACGCCTTTGGCAAATCCCACTGCGCCATTTTCTATCACACTACCGTTGCCAACATGTACTCTGCCGTTCATCAATAGTATTCTTTTCGATTGTGAAGCTGCAGGAACCGGATTCTGAGCCAAAGAAGGTTGTATGTTTTGAAATACGATGAGAAACATCGAAACACCCAAAATGGTGTTTTTGAAATTATAATGGAGATTCATGGATTCTTTAGGTTTTGAATAGCACAGTGTTTTCAATGGATTTCATCATCATCCTCCATGCAATGGAAGATTCTCTTTTGTTGAAACGATGGACTTTTTGCGGGACCACCTTTACGGGTTGCAGCTTGCATTTTTGACATGATACGTTTTCGTTCGCTTGCAATCTCTAATCTCAATTGTGCATCCCGATCAATATCAAAATAGCAAATGCCGTCAATATAGGTTTGTTGTGCAATTGCATAGGTTGAGAGAGGATGATCACTCCACATTACCAGGTCTGCATCCTTTCCAGGCTTGATGCTTCCCACCCTGTTATCGATTCGAAGCAGTTTTGCAGGGTTCAGGGTCACAAACTTCAATGCTTCTTCTTCACTCACGTTTCCATATCTAACCGCCTTAGCTGCTTCTTGATTCAATCTTCTTGCCATCTCGGCATCATCGGAGTTAAATGCGACTGTTACACCAACGTCATGAAGAATTGAGCCGTTGTGTGGTATGGCTTCAATTACTTCATACTTATATGCCCACCAATCACTAAAGCTGGAAGCTCCAACACCATGAGCCTTCATCTTGTCGGCGACCTTGTATCCTTCGAGGATGTGAGTAAAAGTATTTACCTTGAAGCCAAGGGAGTCTGCCACCCGCATCAGCATGGTTATCTCTCCTTGCTGGTAGGAGTGACATGTGATATGCCTTTTGTTATTCATGATTTCTGCAACCGCCTCCATCCTTAGGTCGCGGCGAAATGGCATGGTCGATTTTTTCTCTCTAGAGGCTTTAAGTTTTGCTTCATACTCAATTGCACGAGTAAAGGCATCCACATAAACCTGCTCAACACCCATCCTTGATTGGGGATAGCGGGACCGGTAAAGGTCGCCCCAATTGGCTTGCTTCACATTCTCACCCAAGGCGAATTTGATGAAGCCCGGAGCATTTTCGAATTTCAAACCTTCGGCAGGCTTGCCCCAACGAAGTTTGATAAGTCCGGATTGGCCACCAATTGGATTACAGGAACCATGCAATAACTGAGAAGTAGTAACCCCTCCCGCTAACTGCCGATAAATATTGATGTCGTCAGGATCCAGTACATCGCCAATTCGAACCTCAGACGTGATAGCATGAGAACATTCGTTAACGTTATTGCTGACAGCAATATGGGAATGCTCATCAATCATTCCGGGTGTTATATGTTTTCCTGTAGCATCTATCACCTTGAAACCTGTTTGCGATAGGTTTTCCCCAACCGCAATAATCTTCCCGTTATCAACCTGCACATCCGTATTTTTCAATATGCCATCTTGCTCATTTGTCCATACGGTTGCATTTCGGAACAAAACCTTTTCCGCTACCGGCATTTTTTCGAAACCGTAGGCAATCGAAGGCGACAATAATTTTCCCGGTGCTTGTTTGTCTGTTGTCTTGGCAGAATCATTGGTTGTTACATTTTCTGAACCTTCATATTTGGCGCTCCAGTTTTTCGATTGGGTGGAAACGCCCTCGAAACCTTCTCTGGACTTGTAACCCGATAAATTATAGGAGCCCTTGAGAGCTCCTTTTATGATTTCAAACGAAACCGAAAGGATGCCGTTCTGATATCCTACGCTTGCCGCTGTGGTATCGGGACCGGAAATCAGTTTTGCACTGGCTTCGTTTGGTGATTGCCGTAAATGCAATGTGCCAAATTCAGCTCCATCAATCCTGAGGCCATAAATCCCATCGATTGCAGATTGGCCCGAGGATTTTACAATGTGAGGAACACCCTTTACCCAATTCTGCATTATTCGTGATTTTGAATCGAACATCTCACCAGAGATGATTAGGAAGTTTGCCATGTTTCCTTTTTTCAATGTCCCGCATGTAGTGGTCATGCCGATCAGTTCAGCAGGGGTTTCAGTGACTGCCTTCAGCAGGGATTCTTTGGACATTCCCAAGGAATGTAAAAGGCGAAGCTGTTCCGTAAATGTTTCCACATCTTTAAGCCCTGCGGATGTAAAGGCTATGCGCACCCCCTTTTTTTCAAGTGTTATGGCATTGAAGGGTGCTTGCTCCCAATTCATCAGGTCCTCAAGGGTAAGGCTATGTGCATCGAACGGATCAGAAACATTGTAGGCCTCAGGAAAACGTAGAGGCAAAACATAAGTGTTCCCTGTTTTGGAAATCTCATCTGACCGTTTGTATTCGTCTCCTGAACCTTTGATGATGAAATTCGCCCCGAACTCATCACCTATCTTATCGATACGTAATGATTGTAAATAATTGGATGATTCGAAAATCATCGGAAGTTTTCTATTATCAATCCATGCCTGGATTGAAATGTTACGCTCTTCTTTATAACCTCCATTCGCGTACCAATCTGCATCAAGAAAGGATTGTCGAAGCAAGGCTATGGCACCCATCTCGGATGTCGGGTATTCTTGCTTGGATGAACCCTTGTTGAATGAGAACGTGGAAGCGGCTTTTTCTCTGACAAGTAGTTCATTCTCCTTTCCTGTTCCAAGCAACACCACACAGCCGCTGCCTCGGGCTATGCCGTCTCTTGGCAATGAAAGCACCATCCCGAAACCAGCATTACGCATTTTGCTTGCTACTTCTTCATTGGCCACAAATAGCCGGTGGCCCTCAATCTCAGGTTTAAGGGCTTCATTCCATGAGTAAGCGCCCTTGGTGTTACTGCTTGGTTGTGGTGAGCGTCTTCCGTCACCCGAATCCAGCTTATCCTTTTCATTTCCTGAAATACCGTAGTGCGAAAACGGATCGATGAAGGAAGAGTAAACATGCATTCCCTTCAGGTCTTGAACAATTGATCCGGCAGGAACGGCAAGGTTTTTACCTATGGCTTCGATCACGCCAGTCTTGACAATGAGTGTTGCAGAGTCAATTACGGTTTTATGGTCGGTGTGTATGGAGGCGTTTTTGAAAACATAAGTAAGGTCATGCCTGTAAGGGATACCTAGTATCGGAAATGTTTCCTGTGCGCTTGCTTTAAATGTTGCAAAAACGCATAAAAATGATGCCCATCCGATAATTGCACTTTTATTCAGTCGGGGGTTTTGGAAAGATAAAATCATTGAATTAATCTGATTGTGTATTTAATCCGTTACTTATTACGGCTTTTCCTCAAGTCTTGCCTTTGAAATCAAAATAAATCTTAAAGAAGCCTGTAGTTTCAAAATTAGGTTTTTCCATTGGTTTTTTTATTTTTGAGGAATATAAATATTCAGACATGTACACAGGCTTCCTCCATTTGCACTCTTTACTTCGTTGGGTCCTTCTAATATTGCTTTTGGTAATGATTTACAGGGCTTTCACGGGACGAAGTTCGGGTCGTAATTTCACCGAGCGGGATCGTAAGCTGTCATTGTTCACCTTGATATCGGCACACCTGCAATTGGTTTTGGGTTTTGCCATTTATTTTATGAACGATACCATTTCCATGGCCTTGGGTGATATGGCAGCAACCATGAAGGATGGTGTGTTAAGGTTCTTGGCGGTTGAGCACGTGTTGACTATGGTAATCGGAATCGCTTTGATCACCATTGGCCACATAAAGGCTAAAAAAGCTCCTAGCGATCACTCAAAGTTTACAGCCATATTGGTTTTTTATCTAACAGGTTTGATTTTGATTGTTAGCCGAATCCCATGGCCTTTCATGGAAGCTGGACAAGGTCGCGGTTGGTTATAATGTATTCTGATACCTCAGTTTATCTACCATTTTATTTGCTCCACTTTTGATGTCGACCTTGGATAAGTCGGTGGAGAATGTCGTTTTGGTTTCTGTTTGTCGGCAAGGACAATCGGATGCCCAGACTCTGGAATATCTAGACGAATTGGAGTTTCTTGCCCATACAGCCGGAGGTAAAACACTTAAGAGGTTCATCCAAAAACTCGAATACCCCGACCCCAGAACTTATGTTGGAAAGGGAAAATTAGAGGAGATCACGTCTTTTGTGAAACTGAAAGAGGTCTCTATCATGATTTTTGATGACGAACTCACTCCCTCGCAGCTACGGAACATTGAAAAGTTGGTTGGCTGCAAGGTGTTGGACAGAACCACTCTGATACTTGACATTTTCGCGAGTCGGGCTAGGACCGCCCAAGCCAGAACCCAGGTGGAGTTAGCACAGTATCAATATTTGCTGCCGCGACTCACACGTATGTGGACACACTTGGAGAAGCAACGTGGGGGTATTGGTATGCGCGGTCCTGGAGAGACCGAGATTGAAACGGACCGACGAGTCATCCGCGACAAGCTTTCCAAACTCAAGGAAAAGCTCCGGGAAATTGACAAGCAGAACCTCACAAGGAGGAAGTCGCGTGAGAACATTGTGCGTGTTGCATTGGTTGGATATACCAATGTAGGTAAGTCAACGATCATGAATCTGCTTAGTAAGTCTGATGTTTTTGCCGAGAACAAGTTGTTCGCCACTTTGGATACTACGGTAAGGAAGGTGGTTTATGGAAGCATACCCTTTCTTCTTTCTGACACCGTTGGATTCATTCGTAAACTGCCACACAATTTGGTCGAGTCTTTTAAAAGTACGCTCGATGAAGTTCGTGAAGCGGATATCTTGTTACATGTTGTTGATGTATCGCATCCAAACTTTGAAGATCAGATTGACGTGGTGAATCAAACGCTAGCGGATATCGGAGCTGCCGACAAAAAGGTGTTGATGGTATTCAACAAACTGGATGCCTATAGGTATGTTGAGAAGGATGCTGACGATTTAACACCAGCAAGCAAGGAAAATGTCCCTTTGGAAGAGCTAAAGCGTACTTGGATGGCTAAGGTTCATGGAGCGTGCGTATTCATTTCCGCCGCAAAGGGAATCAATATTGCCGAATTGAGGGAAAAGCTTACGCTAATGGTGGGGGAGAAGCATCAGATGCTTTACCCACAAAACAGGACCACAGATTGATTAATCGGCAACAACACAAGCGTGTTTTGAAATCGATTTCAAATTGATACTGGCTGTTGAGTGGGTGTTTGATTAGGCCAACTTGACTGGCGGTTCCATGACAGCACCGCATTCTTTTACTTTACAAGTGCGAAGATCGGTTGACGCATAGAAAGTTTCCATTGCTGCCTTGAGTTCTGTTTCTATGTCTTTGAGCTCTAAAAATCCTTCGTGCAAAAGGTTGTTGCATTTTTCGCAGTACCATTGTAGGCGGTCTTGCATGCCTGGTCTGCGATTAACCTCCATTACCA
The DNA here is from genome assembly GCA_046340555.1 of Bacteroidota bacterium. GTDB lineage: Bacteria > Bacteroidota > Bacteroidia > AKYH767-A > OLB10 > JALRAP01. Next base: position 1,035 of record JBKDSL010000084.1, on the reverse strand, counting down.
GTCCAACCGTGTTGGCTCCCCTTTGCGGGGAATGGGGAGTTCGTGCAGGAAGCAGGAATATTTCCCCTTCCTTTATATCAATGGTACGAGGCTGCCCGTTTTCCTGGATTTTCACTTGAATGTCTCCTTCCAGCTGATAGAAAAACTCCTCCGTTTCATTATAATGATAATCCTTTCTCGAATTTGGGCCACCCACAACCATTACTATGAAGTCTTGTTCGGGTTTATATACGACCTTATTGCCAACAGGGGGTTTCAGCAAATGACGGTTTTCGTCGATCCACTTTTTGAAATTGAAAGGAGCATTGATGGCCATGGAAGTTCATTTGAATGTACCATACAAATTAAAGGAAAATCGAAATAAGGTGGTAATTCGGGTCTTGATTATCTTTACTGCCATGAATATGTCGTTAAACAACAAATGCGCCGTTGTGTGCGGTAGCACACAAGGCATCGGCTTGGCCGCTGCCCGCGAGCTCAGCTCGCTCGGCGCCACCGTAACCCTGGTTGCTCGGAATGAAAATGCCCTAAAAAAGGCATTGGGAGAGCTCGCTCCCCCGCTTACAGGTAGCCATGACTATATCGTGGCTGATTTTTCAAATCCTGAGCAACTGAAGAGCGCTCTGTCGAACTGGTTAAGCAAAGGCGGCAAGGCCAATATACTCGTTAATAACACCGGGGGGCCTTCTGGGGGTCCGATAGTAGATGCCGATATAGACCAATTTGAAAGCACCTTCCGTCAACATTTGGTATGCAACCACATCCTTGCACAAATGTTGCTGCCCGCGATGAAGGAGACAGGCTATGGTAGGATAATCAATGTGATTTCCACTTCCGTGAAACAACCGCTAAAGGGACTTGGTGTCTCCAACACGATTAGGGCTGCCGTAGCAAATTGGGCTAAAACATTATCGTTGGAAGTGGCTCCATTCGGAGTAACTGTAAACAACGTTTTGCCGGGCGCTACTTCAACTTCCAGGTTATCTACGTTGTTGTCAAGCAAGTCCTCAAAAACAGGAAAATCTGTAGAGGCAC
>JBKDSL010000083.1:0-13056 GCA_046340555.1 Bacteroidota bacterium | reverse complement strand
GTGCATGAAAATGATGAGTGGACGATTAGTGGCAACGTCTCCGGTTGGCTCATAGATATCCATGATAAGCGGAATGGATGCTGGTGTAGGAGGAGGGAATATGGAGATGTTTGTTCCATACTGTACGTTGGTAGTAACAGTAACGTTTGGAAAAACCTCCGTCAAGTAACGTTGAGCCAAGGTCATGCCAGGTATTACGGCAACGGCAATGGCCAATACAAGGATTCGTAGGGTTTTTTTCATGTTCATTTGGGTTTATGGATTTATTGGTTTTTTTTCGTTCGGGTAGGAGCTGACAAGCTGATGCTAAAGTAATAAAGTCTGCCGACCAATGGGCCTCCGAAGATTTCGTAATGTTTGTTGTTCAGCAAGTTTGACGCACCCAGCTTGAAGGTCAATTGATTATTGTAGAATTTCCGATTTACCTGGGCGTCAACTACATCATAGCGATCCAAATAACCGGTGAACTGTGGTGAGCCCTCATATTGAAAGCCATCTACCCATTTATAATTGATATTGAACCCATAACCTCTAATATCGCGGCCATTAAATCCAATGTTGAATTTGTGCTCTGGCGTATTGAAAGCGGGAATCAAAGGGTCGTCAGTTCCTTGTTTGTCCAGTAGATTGTAGGAATAGTTTGATGTGATGGCGTAGTTCTTCCACAAATAGTAATTGATTCCAATCGAAAACCCTCGCGTGGTTACACGGTCTGCGGCATTGGATGCGATCCTTACCACGTTATTGAATCGGAGGTCTTCATAAAACACAGTGTCACCCAACTGGGTAATGTAAAACTGGTTCAACACATCCACATCTGCACCGATTCTATATCCAATGAAGTTCTTGTACCAAGAATAGTAAGCCCCGAAATCGATGAAAAGCTTATTGGATATGGTGGTTCGATATCCGAGCTCAATGGATTTTACTTCCTCGGGCCTAACGGGTTTAAGTGAGAAAAATTCAAGAGTGTCGAACTGTTTGTTGTAATCGAAAAAGTTGATGAGCGATTGAACGGTCACTAGACTGTCGTAACCATCCTTGTTGCCTACTAAGATTGCCCTTCCTACAGGATAGTACAGGTATTGGTCTGCCAATGTTGGATTGCGTATGGCCGAAGAGAAGGACGCTCTTATCACGTTTTGCTTGTCTGGCACATATACCAATGAGGCGGCAGGAGAAAACAGGTAATCGAAATTCACGTTCTTGTCTACACGGCCAGTAAGACTTATTTTCAATTTGTCTTTGGCAACTTTTTTTTCCAATCCCGCATATGCGCCGCCTTCCTCATTTCTTATCACAACGCCGTTAGTGTCGCTGAAGATAGTTCCATCGGATTCGGGTCGGTACCACCTGAAGTTAGCTCCAACCGTTATGTCAGCGAAATCTGGCGTGAATTTATATTCACCATGTATGTGGTATAATGATGAACGGTCATAGAATCTGGATCCACCTTCTGAAAAAGACCTTTTGGAGGTGATTGCGGCGAATGCGGTATCAAACGCATACGTTCCAGGTTCGTAAAATGGCTGGTTATTATTTAGGATATTACCAGGGCCGTTGACATAGTTTTGCGCCAGTTGGTGGAAATAGGCGACTGTATCTGGGTAGTTTTGCTGAAGAAAAGGGTTGATTGCGGCCAAATAATCGGTATATGTTGGGTATTGATTAACCTGTGGGAATCCAGGGAGGTTGTACAACTGGTTTTTTACGTTGATGTACCAATAATCCAAATACTCTTGTGTCCAATCAGAAAGCGGCTTAGCGGAATTTTGCAGCAGTAGCGCGGTGAAAAATGCGTCATAGGACTTTCCTGCATCCTCTTTGGTAGAGTAGGCTCGGATGAACCATTTTTCATTTTGCCTTAATTCGATTCGGTTCTGATAGAATTTGATGTCTCGCAGTGCATATCGATTGTCGCCCTGGTAAATGGTGCTTCCCGTTCCGAAGTTGAAAGCATAAATCAGCTCCATCTCAGGCTTAATACGATAATGAAGTGCCGTACCTAATTTCAGGTTTTCGGTTTTGTAATCTACCAAATCTGATTCGGCATAGCCTCTCCTGGTTATCACACCCAGACCGGGATAGTCTTTGGAGTTGTTTGTGAAATCCAAGCCGTTTACATATTCATCACCATAAATATTCACCGCATCATAGCCACCTGGGTTTTCGGAATTCGATTTTGATTGCGGGGTAGGGGAAAGATTATTGGCTTCCCAATCATTCACATTCAAATAAAACAGGTTGAGCTTGTAGGCAAACCGATCATAGCCTTTTTTCCCTGGAATAACATCCGCAAAACGGATAGCATGTTCCATTAGTCCACGGTTACATGTTTTGAAGGAATACTCAAGTCCTGGTGTGTAGAAAGGATTTCGAGTACTCATGCTGATTACTCCATTGAAAGCATTGGGTCCATAGAAAGCTGAGCTGGCACCTACCACCAAATCAACTTTGCTCACATCCAAATCCGAAGCACCCAAGAAATTACCAAGTGAGAAATTCAAGCCGGGAGAAGCATTATCAACTCCATCTATTATTTGTAGAGACCGTACAGGTGACGAACTGTTGAAGCCCCGTGTATTGATTATTTTAAATCCAATGCTTGCTGATGTCAGGTCAACACCTTTCAATTGTCCCAATCCTTCATAGAAGTTTGCCGCAGGTGTTTCTTTGATGGCAATCAAATCCATCGATTCAACCGTTAGTGGAGCCTCCTTCTGCTTTTCTGATATCCTACTACCAACCACTTCAACATCTTTTAACAACACCTCATTACTTTTCATTCGCAAAATAATCGAGGATTCCTTGCCGGTTACTAATTGTTCAAGGGCTATGTATCCAACGTAAGAAATGGTTAATGTGGTTGGGAGCGCCCCGTTATAGTTGAAATTGAACTTTCCATCAAAATCCGTTTGTGCTCCGATGGTTGTTCCTTTCACCACAACGTTCGCGCCGATTAACGTTTCGCCCGTTTTCGCATCTTTTACAATTCCTTTTAAAACAACTTGTGCTTGCGAGGATTGCGGGTCCAATATCAAACACAGCCAAAATAGGACGCAAAAGCTAAAATTTGATTTCATTCGACAGTAATTGGTTCTTTTAATTATTAGGTCGTGATGTTTTCAAAAATAGCTTATTGATTTCAAAATCAGTCAAGTTTCATACCCTAATTGTTTACAATGCTAACTTGAAGGACCTTGATCAAAAATAAGGCCTTAAGTATTTGAATAACATTTTATTATACTACTACTGAAGTGCCTGGAAATCCTTGGATTTTTTGAAAAGATCCTGGAAAGTTTCGAATTCCTTGCGATATAGGATACCGATGCCCTGTGTATAAGGGGAATTGTAATCTGTCAGTATGTTGTTTATGCTCTTGTTAAATACTTTGAATCGAAATCGGCCGTCCTTACTTACTTTGACCTCAGCGTTGAAATCGCCCACAAGGCCAGAAGTGGTGTTCCGCTTATTATCCGAAAGGCCTACATTGCCATCAATTGTTATTCGGTCGTTCCAAAGTCGAGTCGACAGTTCAAGTTCATATTCCTCCTGGCTGAACGCGTCGGCTGCTCGATAGTTAACTCCAAGGTTGAAGGCGTCGCTAATTTGGGAAGCCCATACGCTCAGCTGCTGAGAAAGAAGTTCCGCCGCATTGGCACCTATGCCGCTGGATGATGATGCACTTTGGCTTTGAACATCGTTTGCCTGGGCAAAACGGTTTAACACCAAAAGACTCATGGTCTGTGTGCTTTTTTCCTGCTCAGTGGATATATAACGGCTAAGAACCGCTTGCGCTGTCGGGTCGATATCCGGAATGACTACGTCGAATTCCAAGGCTGGATTGAAAAGCTTATCTTTTAATTTCAGATGAACTTCCACAGGTATGCGCTGGGTTAGTGTGCTGTCTTTGATTAAATCGTACAAACTGGTCCGCAGCTTGTAAACACCTTGGATATCCAATACGGCGTCGTACGGGTCGCCGGTCCATTTGATGGTTCCTCCAGGACTGACGATGAATTTTTTATTGATAAGGTTTTGCAGGGTGAATAAGTAATCGCCTGACTCGACTTGAAAGTCGCCGAACATCTTGAAGTCACCAAGTCGATCCACGCTCATCCGAAGGTTTCCATTGCCTCTCCCTTTGATAATATCCCCGATCTTCGAGTCGAAAATCAGCTGTACCTCCGCGTCTGGCGTAACTGATAGTTCACATTCCAACTCTATGCCCGAGAATTCATTTTCCTTCGCTTGGTTTGTCTTTTGGGCGATGTCTTTTTGGATGAAGTTGATGAATCCGCTTTGCGTTACTTCCTCAGGGTTGGAGAGGGGAATGTATATGGCCGTGTTTTTTTCTGTTTTCAAAGCCAACGATATGTGAATCAAGTCCAGCGGTCCATAGACTTTCACTTTTCCCGATCCGTATCCCTTTCCATAGTACAATTCGTTTTGCTTAGGTCCTGTATTCAGGATTTGAAAGTTGTTTGTTGAAATATCGAATTTCAAATTGAAGTCGCTTAGGTGGTTGTGGTAAACGAATCCGTCAACCTTTGCTTGATTGCCATTTTCATCATTTACAGTAAGATTGTTAAATCTGAAGTATCGCTCGGTAAACTCAATCTCGTCCGATAAACTGTATCGCGTATTCAAATAGTCGAATAGAAAACTGGTCTGTAGCAATCTGACCTTACCGGTTCATAATGGTTTTTTGAAATTCCCAGTTAAAAACAACTCTCCAGTTGCCTTGCCGCGCAAATCGGAAATGATACCCTCTGCATATCTTGTGAATGCTGAAAGTCCTGTTTTTTGCAATGAAATCTTGAAATCCATTCGATCTTCTGGCTCCAAAATGTAATAGGTTCCATTAACGCCAATGCTCTTGGCGCCTCCTCGGTCAACAGTCGCCGAAATATCAATCTCCTTTTTAGCGGCATCAAAATCAAGATTGATTTCTGCATCCCCCAAGGTGTCTTGGTAGATAGCCAGCCCTTTGATGCTTAGGCTTGAGCTAATACCTGGTTTGGATAGCAATCCAGAAATTTCAGCATCACCTGTTGCGGTACCCGACATGCCAAATTCATAAACTGCCAAAAGTGGATTTAGTATTTCTGTTTTGAAATTATTCAATCGCAATTTTAACTTGTCATTCATTGATTTTGACAGTACACCATCCAGCATTACTGATTCATCGCCTGATGACATGCCAAGGTTGGATATGTTCGCTGATGGTCCATCAAATATGATATTGTTTTGTCCTTGAATGCTCCATTTTTTTCCATTCAAGGTTATGTCCGATTCAACAACACGGATATTGGTTTTGCCATCTGACTCATATCTGGCCTCGGCAGAGATACTCAGGTCATTGATGTTTGTATCCCTTGATTGTGATGATATTTTGAAAACAGTCAATTGCTTGTCTGTTGAACCAGTAATGGAAGGGTTCACTAACACAAGAGTGTCATTGATAATGATGTAATTGAAATTATTTGTGAAATTAACATCCCTTTTACCCGTATTGATATTTAAATCCACGCCTTCGAATGTGGCCATATTGAAAGAGACGCTGTCGGATTTCATTATTAAAACGACATCCTTGTTTTCACTTTTTATCGTCCCGCTTATGGTAGTGCCGTCGCTAATCTTCAATTCTGGATAAAAGATTTGCAAAAGCTCTTTGGTGTTTTTTAACCTCATATTAAAGTTTGCATTTGCATGCGGAGGAATCTTTGTCTCTTGACGTTTAATCAATGGTAAGTAAAAACCGAGAATTTCATTTACGTTATCCAACAGTTTCGTTCTCGTGTATTGTCCTTTAAGTTCGGCATCCAAAATATCGGATTCAATGGATAAGAGGCTTTCGCTTCCTGGTAAATCCTGAGCGATCAATGTCAGGTCGTCGAATTCCAAATCTATTCCATTTTCGGAATAGGATAGTTTACTCACTAAGCCTGTTCCTGTAAAATCATCCAGGTTATTCCCTTGAAGGCTAGCGTCCGCGCTAAATGTCAATTTAGCATTCGGGTCGCGGTTCATCCAGCCAATAATGGTCGGTTTTGCTTCGTACATTTCCACATTGAAGACATACGATGGAAGTTTTGATTTCATATCGATTAGTCCGGTGAAATCCATAGCCAAATTCGGATCCTCCACATTCAGTTTTCCTTCAAAAACCTTGTCTTTGAATTTGCCATTTAAATCGATTGATTGGTAATTGTAACCATATGCCTGCAGGGCTGAAATATTTCCTACCACGGTTGCATTCAGGTGTTGGCGGTCCAAACCCTTGCCTTTGATGTCTAACTTGAAGGTTGATTTGCCCAATTCATTCGTCAAGCCGGATATCTTACCCAAATCCAGTTCTGATGCTGATATGTGACCAGAATAAAGGGCATCAGATGATCCGCTGTTTACTTTGAAATTCACATCCGAAGAGAAGAAGCCGATAGCTGTCTGAAAATTGGCATAGGCAACAAAGTCGCTCAGGAAGCCATTGAATTTGCCGTCAACCTCGATCATTCCTAGACTGTTTATTTCACTTGGCAATTCAATTTTATCTGTGCCATTGGCTGGAATTTTGGGTAACCTCGCCAAGTCGTTGAAGTTTGTTTTTAGCTCTTCAATCTTCAAATCAAAATAGGTTTCATCAATATCCGGTAAACCTGTCATTGAAACACTTCCCCTTATACGTGTGTTTTCGCCATACCTCACATCAAGGTTCTTTCCGCGCAGATTGTCTACAGTGCCTTTGATTTGTCCTTTTATATCCAATTCCACTGAGGTCCCCGAAAACTCCGATGCAAAAAATGAAACATCTTTTGAATTCAATGTCGAGTTCTCAAGATTGGCTTTCATTTCCACTTTTGAAATGAAATCTTCAAAATCAGTTGCATCGGAATAGTTCATTTCAAACATACCCAACAGCCTAGTAGTTGGTGTCTCTAATTTCAAATCCTCAAATCGTGTAGTTGAGGTGTCGACAGTAAGCTTGGCATCTAGTTTGGAAAGTTTAAATCCACTTTTTTCAATGAATTTGAGGTCGGATACCAAGGCCGTAACGCCATTTTCGTTGGATTTTAAATTGCGAATACGAATGTATGCCTGGTCCAATCTTATATCATCGAAGTCAATAGTTGATTCATCGTCGCTCCCATCCCATTTGAAATCGCGGTAAGCGAGTGACATGTTCTTAAGGATTATTTCGCCTGGGTCGAATTCAAATCCCTTTTTTGAAGTGTCGGGGTTTGCCGGAGTAAAATAATCGATTAGGAATTGGATATTATATGTTCGGTCTGATTTTGACCTTGAGATTTTTGCGGTACCACTTTCTATGGTAATGCTCTTCAATTTCAATTTGCTGTCCAATAATGAAAATACAGATATTCCGGCATTGATCTCTTTTGCCTGCAAAATGGTGTCTTGATTCTGATCCCCTATATACAGGTTGCTTATTCGAATGCTGTCGAAAAAATCTATGTTTACTCCTCCAATTTCAACTTTGGATCCCAATTGAGAGGATAAATAATGCGTGACTTGTTTAACCACCCAGGTTTGTACAACGGGCAATCTGATGCTCAAGGTAATTCCTATGATCAGAATCACTAGCGACAAAATGGCAATGCCGGTTATTTTAATCGCTTTTTTGATAGGATGACTTTTGTTGGGTTGAAAATGTATTTTGAAAGCCTAGATTTGTGCTCAATGACCGTATCAAATATAAATTCCGACTCTCCGATTATACTGGGAATAGAATCATCTTGTGATGAGACATCTGCTGCAGTTAGCTTGGGCAACAAGATTCTTGCCAATGTTATTTCAAGTCAAAAGGTTCATGAGGCCTATGGTGGCGTAGTTCCGGAATTAGCTTCAAGAGCCCATCAGCAACAAATTGTTCCTGTTGTCAATCAGGCTCTTATAGAAGCAAAGGTACAAAAAAAGGACCTTGATGCTATAGCATATACGAATGGACCCGGTTTGATGGGTTCGCTTCTTGTTGGCGCATCATTTGCCAAGTCAATGGCTATGGCTTTAGGCATACCAACGATTGAAGTCAACCACATGCAGGCTCATATCTTGGCTCATTTTTGTTTCCGTGATGGGCAGGATGACTTTACTGGTCCGGAATTCCCCTTCTTGTGCCTAACTGTTTCAGGCGGTCATACCCAAATTATTTTGGTGGAAGATTTTAACTCGATGAAAGTTTTAGGTGAAACGTTGGATGACGCTGCAGGTGAGGCCTTTGATAAGATTGCTAAAATATTGGGTCTGCCTTATCCGGGTGGACCTTTGATCGACAAATATTCGTTAAGAGGTAATCCGAACGCCTTTACATTTCCGCATCCAAGGGTCGAAGGATTGAACTTTAGTTTTAGTGGATTGAAAACATCAGTACTTTATTTTCTCCAAAAGCAAGAGTCACAAAACCCATCCTTTTTGTTAACGCACTTGGATGACTTATGTGCCAGCGTTCAAAACACTATCGTTGGTATTTTGATGGAAAAGCTTAAGAATGCTGTAGAATTGGTTGGTATAAAGCGAGTTGCGATTTCGGGTGGCGTTGCAGCAAATTCAGGATTGCGTGATGCCATATTGGCTCAAAAAGACTGGAAGGTGTATATTCCTGCAATTGAATTTTGTACAGATAATGCTGGGATGGTTGCGGTAACTGGTGCCATAAAATACCGAAACTCTGAACTTGGCTCCCTAACTGCATCCCCATTCGCTCGGTTCATAGGATTGTGAATAAGTAGTTTTTGATTTGGGTGAACAACCATAATTTATGGGTTAAATTTACGTTACATTAAAATAATCCACTAAAATCTTATAAAAATGGAACAAAATCAAAGTTCATCAAGCAATAACAAGACCAATAGGATCTTGATTATTCTATTGGCATTGTCAGTTATTATGAATTTCTATCTCTGGCAAAATAAGCAGCAGGTGGTAAAGGAAATCACCCTAATAACAGACAGTCTTACCGTATCAAAAGCTGAAGTTGATAGGGAATTGGCTGAGGCATTAGATGAGTTGAATTCATATAAAACCAAGGAAATACCTCGTTTGGACAGTCTTTTGGATTCAGCCAATACCACTATTGAGCTGCAGCGAGCAAGAATTGAAAAGTTGTTGAAAAGTGAGAAGAATTCAGCCTCACTCAATAAAAAGTTGAAAGCTGAACTTGAGGAGCTTAAGCGATTAAAAGAGGAGTATCTAGAAAAGATAGATGCGCTTTTAGTGGAAAACAACCAATTAAAGCAGGAAAAGCAAACACTTACTGAAAAGGTAAGTGAACTTAATACTGATTTGGAGAAAACCATCTCAACCGCCTCCGTCTTGAAAACGGAATATGTCAAAGTTAACGCATACAAAAAGCGTTCTAATGGCAAGCTAGTTCAAACCGTAATGGCAAAAAGAACCAATAAGATTGATGTGTGTTTTTCAGTCATGGATAATAAAATCGCTAAAGCGGGTGACCGAGATGTTTATTTGCGCGTTGTTGAGCCAGGAGGTAAAACACTGGGAGATCGATCAACAGGTTCGGCTACTTTCAAGTTGGCTGGTACGGGTGAAGACGTTCAGTTTACTTCCTCTAAGAAAATCTCTTACAACAACCAAAAGGAGGATCTATGTTTGAACTGGGAGGAAGCAGAACGGGCTTTCGCTCCTGGCGACTATATCGTGGAAATCTATATTGATGGATTACTTAGTTCATCCACTTCGATCAAGCTGGAAAAATGATCGTTCAACCTTAATGAAAAAACAGGGGGGCTAATTTAGCCCCCCTGTTCATTTTAGCGACGCTTTCCCTTGGCCGCAATTTTCGTTCTGTTATTATCAGTTGTTTCTTTTGGGTTTGTTATAGCTGACACAGGTAACTCGATTTTAATAGCGTCTTTCACCTTTTCATTGAGCAAGGCTGTTTCAAGCACCTCAATCATTTCCTTCACATAATGGAATTTGAGTCCTTTCAAATACATGGCAGGAATCTCTTCTACATCTTTTAGGTTGTCGGCACTCAGTATGATGTAATTAACTCCAGCCCTGCGCGCTGCTAATATTTTTTCCTTGATACCTCCTACAGGAAGTACCTTGCCACGTAAAGTTATCTCTCCGGTCATGGCCATTTTCTTGCGAATTTTTCGCTGCGTGAATGCTGAGGTTAATGATGTCAACATGGTTATACCCGCGGATGGTCCATCTTTCGGTGTAGCTCCCTCAGGTACATGAATGTGGATGTCCCAGTGGTCGCACAACGAGGCATCCAGTTTCAGCTTATCGGCATGAGCTTTTAGATATGCGAGGGCTATGGATGCAGATTCTTTCATTACCTCGCCTAGATTGCCAGTCAGCGTCAGCTTTCCTTTCCCTCTGCTGAGCGATGTTTCAATAAACAGTATGTCGCCACCGACGGGTGTCCATGCCAAACCTGTTACTACGCCGGCCACACCGCTGTCGATTGATTTCTCTTTTTGAAAAATAGGGGCGCCAAGGATTTTGCGTAATCGATCTTCAGTTATTTTGGGGTCATATTTTTCCTGGAGGGCAACTGATTTAGCAGTTGATCTGATCACTGACGCAATCTGTTTTTCCAAAGTTCTAACCCCGGATTCAGCAGTGTAATCTTCGATGATTTTTTCAATGGTGCGCTCATTGAAAATGACCTCTCCTTTTTTCAATCCGTGCGCATCAAGCTGCTTTGGTATAAGGTGCTTTATGGCGATTTGAATTTTCTCCTCAACGGTGTACCCATTTATGTCTATTATCTCCATCCTGTCTCGTAAGGCCGGTTGTATAGAGCTTAAAGAGTTCGCTGTGGCGATGAAGAGTACTTTAGAAAGATCATACTCGATCTCTACGTAATTGTCATAAAACGCAGTGTTTTGCTCAGGGTCCAAGACCTCCAAAAGTGCCGAAGATGGATCCCCATGGAAGTCCGATGAAAGTTTGTCTACCTCATCTAAAACAAAAACCGGATTAGATGATTTGGCCTTCTTCAGATTTTGAATGATGCGTCCAGGCATTGCGCCGATGTAGGTCTTACGATGACCACGAATCTCTGCTTCGTCACGCAATCCTCCGAGCGACATTCTAACGTATTTCCTGCCTAATGCCTTTGCCACTGATTTGCCCAAGGAAGTTTTACCGACTCCAGGAGGGCCATACAAACACATGATTGGCGACTTCATATTGCCTTTGAGTTTCAAGACAGCGAGATATTCGAGTATCCTGTTTTTTACTTTCTCAAGGCCATAATGATCTTCGTCCAAAACCTTTTGGGCACGCTTAAGGTCGAATTTGTCTGATGTTGTTTCTTCCCATGGCAACTCAAGCAAGAGCTCAAGGTAATTGAGTGTAACGGAGTATTCGGCAGCAGCTGGATTGATGCGAAGTAGTCGCTCGATTTCCTTGTTGAATACTTCAGCAACTTCTTTGGACCATTTTTTATGGGTGGCCCTATCCTTCAAATCATTTATCTCCTGGTCGTGAACTGAGCCACCAAGTTCCTCTTGGATGGTTTTTAGCTGTTGATTGAGGAAATATTCTCGTTGTTGTTTATCTATGTCAACCTTGACTTTTGATTGAATCTGGTTTTTGAGCTCCAACATTTGAAGCTCCTTGGTTAGATACTCTAGTACCCTTGTGGCTCGCTCTTTCATGTCCACCATTTCCAACAACTGTTGCTTGGTGGCAACATCAGCATTCATATTGGAAGAAATGAAGTTGATGAGGAAAGATGGGCTTTCTATATTCTTGATGGCAAAAGTGGCTTCCGTTGGAATATTCGGCGATTGTGTTATGATCTGAAGCGACAAGTCTCGTAAGGAATCTATAAGAGCAACAAACTCTTTCTCCTTCACCGAGTGTTTTTTATCAGACAAAGGTGTAATGCGCGCCCTCAAGTAAGGGTCGTGTTCGACCACCTCATCTACACTGAACCTTCTTTTGCCTTGGATTATAACTGTTGTGTTTCCATCTGGCATCCGTAACATTTTGATGATGTGTGCAACGGTTCCGATAGGGTGGAGGTCATCAATGTTAGGATCTTCTATGGTGCTGTCCTTTTGTGCAACAACCCCGATTATTTTGTCGGCTTTGTATGCATCCTTGATAAGGTGGATGGAGCGGTCGCGACCCACTGTTATTGGGATCACCACACCAGGGAAAAGAACCGTGTTACGAAGGGGAAGGATGGCGAGTACTTCCGGAACGCTTTCCGAATTCATCGTCTCTTCGTCTTCAGAAGATAAAAGTGGAATCAAATCCGGCTCATCATCTGAGATGCCTCCAATTTGGAACATAGGGTTTTTATCGTTGGGATCAAACATGTGTCAATTTTTAAATGGTCAGATTGTCAGTTTAAAAAGTAAAACGTAACAAATTCAATACTTTTCAATTTCCATGCCACGCACCGGGAATTTTAAATCACGCCAAAGGTGTTTTTCAAATAGCTGTAAAACAATTTGATGTGGATTTCGGCTTTATGATTTACACCGCACTTTTTGTCAGTTCATACAGGGTTCTCATGAGTGTTTCTTCCGTTTGATCAAAATCGACAGACCTCCTTGAAAACACTTCCCTTGCCAATGAAACCGCCTTTTCAATTTGGAACCTTTCCGAACCTTCTAGTCCTCCCCAGGAAAAGGATGGGACATATTTTGGAGGGAATCCCGATCCAAAAATGTTTGCACCTATACCAATAACAGTGCCGGTGTTTAGCATCGTATTGATTCCACACTTGGCGTGATCGCCCATGAAAACACCGCAAAACTTCAATCCAGTAGGAATGGGTTTGCCACTTTCAATACTGTGCACATTTACCTCTGAGTAATTGTTTTTCAGGTTTGAATTATTGGTGTCGGCACCTAAATTGCACCATTCTCCAATCACCGAATTGCCAATGAAACGATCATGGGCTTTGTTGCTGTCACCATAAATAAGGGGGGAACGCTGTGGGTTGTAAACTTTCATTTAACTCACTTCCCTACACATCTTCTGGTGTCACATATGGAATGAAATCTTGATTAGCGCCATATGCCACTACATCATCAATGATTAGTG
>JBKDSL010000082.1:0-41223 GCA_046340555.1 Bacteroidota bacterium | reverse complement strand
GCCTCCAACACCAACACCTTGTCGCCCTTCTTCAGCTCCTGTCCTTCTACCACGGCCACTTCCGACACTAGCCCTGGCATAGGCGCCTTCATATCGGATACCTTGCGGCTCTGAGCCATATCCATGCCCATGGCCTTCAGCAATGCGTCGTACTGGTCGGCCACCTCCACCTTGTAGGTGTTGCCGTTTACACGGATGTGAAACACTTTCTCGGTGTAGTCGGCAGATACCACTTCGGCTTCGGTGCTTACACCGTTCAAAATGACGTGAAAAAGTCCCTGGCGAATCTCTACCATGTCGGGCGAAAGCAATTGGCCATTCACCTTCATCTGCCCATCCTTGCCAGGCACCACTTCATATTCGTGTTGGTTGTTTACGGTACTGCGGTACATGCGCCAAAGATACATTTTTAGCATTAGTTGAAGCGTTGTAATTTGTAGAAACCAAGATGCGAGTGACCAGATTGATTGGTCATTGGTCATTAGGGAGGGGGCTTAACTAAGTACCAGTGGCAGTAACAGTAGCAGTAGCAGTTGGAGGGAGCGGGTGGCGGATTTGATGAGAGCATTTATCAACGCTGGCTGAGCCTCGTCGAAGCCAGTGAAACAAATAGTCATTAGTCATTGGGGAGGAGGCAGTAAGCGGTGGCGGGTGGCGGGTGGGTTACTCTAAGCATTGATAAGCTGATCTCGCCTACTGCAACTGCCGACCGCATCCCGCTACGGCCTACCGCCTTCATAAAAAACCATACAACCAGCGACAGGTGCCTCTCGTCATCTAAACACCCCAACCAGTACACTATCTTTACACCATGTCTAAACCCAAAAACCCCAGCTCTGGCGACCAACGGTCGGCCCTCAAGCTGTTGCTGAAGGATATTTTCTCCAAACATCCAACCCGCAATTTCAACTACAAACAAGTCCTGCGGCTGTTGGCTCAAGAACACCCCGTTTTGTATACGAAAACGTTCTTCGACGACGACCGTAACGCCAACCGCAGCATGCTCAACGACCTGATGTATGAGATGGTGATCGATGGCGACCTGCTCGAAATCGACCGCGGCAAATTCAAGGCCGTACCCGTGCATCAGTATGTGGAAGGCATCATCGACATCACCTCAACCGGCGTGTCGTATGTGATGAATGACTTGTTTGAAGACGACATCTTCGTAGCCCCAGGACACGCACTGAACGCCATGAGTGGCGATACGGTGAAGGTGCTCCTCTCGGCCACCAAGAAAAGCGGCAAGCGCTCCGGTAAAGTGGTGGAAGTGATCAAACGCTCGCGCAGCGAGTTGGTGGGTCGCGTAAGCATCATGCCCAAATTCGCATTCCTGGTAACCGATGGCGGCCGAAGCACCATCGACATCTTCATACCCCTGCAAAACCTTAATGGTGCCAAGGAGGGACAAAAAGCCGTGGCGCGAATCGTAGAGTGGCTGCCGGGCGCTAAGAATCCAACAGGAGAAATCATTGAAATATTGGGCGACCCCGGCGACAATAATGCCGAGATGAACGCCATCTTGGTTGAATACGGCTTCCCCATCCGTTTCCCAGAAGATGTGGAACGCGAAGCGGAAAAAATTCCATTCGAAATTTCTGCGGCGGAAATCAAAAAGCGACGCGACATGCGTTACGCCACCACCTTCACCATTGATCCTGTGGATGCGAAGGATTTTGATGATGCGCTTTCGGTGGAAACCGTTGGTGAAGGCATCTACGAAATCGGTGTGCACATTGCCGATGTGGCGCACTACCTGCGCGAAGGCAGTAAGATGGATGATGAAGCCCTCGACCGCGCCACCTCGGTGTATCTGGTGGATCGCGTTATTCCGATGCTGCCGGAGAAATTATCCAACCACGTGTGCTCGCTTAGGCCCAACGAAGACAAGCTCTGTTTTTCGGCTGTATTCAAGATCAACGATAAGGCCGAGGTGCTGGAGGAGTGGTTCGGCCGCACTGTCATCCATTCCGACCGCCGGTTTTCTTACGAGGAAGCGCAAGAGGTGATCGAGACGGGTAATGGCGATATGCAAAACCAAGTGCTACTGTTAGACCGCTTGGCGAAAATCATGCGCGAGGAGCGATTCAAAAAAGGCGCCATCACGTTCGACAAGGTGGAAGTGAAATTTAAGTTAGATGACCAAGGGAATCCAACAGGCGTTTACACCAAAGAAAACAAGGATTCGAATAAGCTGATTGAAGAGTTCATGTTGCTTGCGAACCGTAAGGTGGCTGAGTTCATCGGCAAGCATGGGGCCAGTGTCGCCAAAGAGCGCAGCGGTGAAACGTCCGTTAAAAAGTTATCGTTCGTGTATCGCATACACGATTCGCCCGTGCCCGAGAAGCTGGAAGTGTTCTCGCGCTTTGCGGGGCGCTTTGGGTACAAGGTAAAAACCAATAACGAAAAGGAAATCGCCAAGTCGCTCAACAAACTCATGGCCGATGTGAAGGGACACAAAGAGCAGAATGTGCTCGAGCAACTGGCCATCCGTACCATGGCTAAGGCGGTATACACCACCGAAAACATCGGGCACTATGGTTTGGCTTTCGATTACTACACGCACTTCACTTCTCCCATTCGCCGATATCCTGATGTGATGGTGCATCGTCTGTTGGAGCATTACCTCAACAAAGGCAAATCGGCCGATAGGCCTCCTCTCGAAGAGAAATGCCAGCACAGCACCGATATGGAGATCAAAGCATCGGAGGCGGAGCGCGCTTCAGTGAAATACAAACAAGTGCAATACCTGCAAGACAAAAAAGGTGTGGTATTCGACGGACTTATATCGGGCGTTACCGAATGGGGTTTCTTTGTAGAGCTCACCGAAAACAAATGCGAAGGCTTGGTTCGCTTGCGCGATATCGGTAACGACTTCTATGAGCTAGACGAAGAAAACTACCGCATCATTGGTCACCGTACGGGCAAAGTATTTGCGCTGGGCGACGAGATTCAGGTAACCATCAAATCAACCGACTTGTCGAAAAAGCAAATCGATTTCTCTTTAGCTGGCGATAACGCCGTACCCACGAAATCATTCGAACGCGAATTCGGATTTCATATTCCGAAGGGCAAGGGGAAACGACGGAGGTAGTAGGGGGTGATTTTGACTAAGTGACAGTGGCAGTAACAGTGGCAGTAACAGTAGCAGTAGCAGTTGGCGGGAGCGGTTGGCGGGAGCGGTTGGCGGGGTTGAATAAGCAAATCACCAACGCTGGCTGAGCCTAGTCGAAGCCAGTGAAACTAATGGTCATTGGGGAGTAGGTCGGCGGTAAGCGGTGGCAGTAGGCGAGTTTAATAAAAGAATTCATCAACGCTGGCTGAGCCCCGTCGAAGCCAGTGAAACAAATTATAGCCACGAATGCTCGCGGATCTATGTGTTGACTGAAATAAAATCCGCACCAATCCGCTAGATCCATTAAATCAGCGTTCTCCTGTTTTCAAAATCCGCTTCACCACCACCTCATCACCGTAACGAATACGCACTAAGTAAGATCCATTGGGTACATCCCAATTTATGCGGTGGGTGTTGCTCGCTGTGGAGGATTCAAAGAATGCTGCGCGCTTGCCCGACATATCATACAGCTCTACTTGTATGTTTCCTGACATAGGCAGCGTGACAGTCGTTTCATCTTGGAAGGCGGTTGGGAAAATATTGATAGCAGTTGGAGTGTTTCGACGGATGAGAATCGTATTCGATAACGATTGCTTGCCATCGAAATCCACTTGACGCAATCGGTAATAATAATTGCGACCAACTCCAACAGGATCGATGAACTCATAAGTAAATGCAACATTGGCGTTGCCTCGTCCTGCCACCTCACCCACTTTCGTAAAATTAGCACCACCTTCTGTACGTTCCACCTCGAAGCGATCGTTGTTGGTTTCCGACAAGGTTATCCAACGCAAAAGGTTTCCGTTGTTCTTGGCCTCTCCTGTAAACGAAACCAACTCTACGGGAAGTGGTGTGGTTGTAGGGCCGTTTAATTCAAAATCGTCAATCGCTACTCCTGCAGCAACAGCGGTGTTATCGCTTTTAAAACGCAATCGGAATCCTACCGAAGCATTGCCCGCCAAAAAGGAAACATTATAACTGCAAAGCGAATAGGTGGCTTTGTTGGCATTGAAGTAGGCTTGATTAATCGGGAAAGCCGTTGCATTAGCTGTGTTGGCAAAGTCGTACCAATTCGCAGCCACGGTGCTGCCCAATGGAATCCAGTTGTCGCCACGATCCGTAGTGTATTCCACAATGAGACCGTCGTATTGTAATTCAAATGCATTCTTTCTATAGAAACTTAACGTATACGTGCCGGGAAGCGTACAATTGAAATTGGGTGTCCACAATCGTGTATCGGTGTTATCCGAATAGGTGGCGGCCGCAATTCCAGATACCCAGGCGTTCGTGCCACTGCGCACACCGCTCTTGGCTGCAACAGCAGAGTTACCTCGCTCGAACGGAGTTCCGGAAAATGTTTCGGATGCGAATGATAAAGGATCCTGATCAAAGCTGCCACCATTGGCTGGCAAGAATGGTACCCCTTTGTTGGGTAAGACATGAACAGCGCCGTTGATGGTTTTTGTGAGTGTATTGTTTCCGTTGATGGTAAGTGTAACGTTATACAATCCTGCAGCAGAGTACATCTTCACAGGATTTTTCTGTGTGGATGTGGTACCATCACCGAAGTTCCAACTCCACGAAGTGGACTTATAGCTGGCATCGGTAAACTGAACTGTTTTACCTCCGTAAATCACTTTTCGGTTAACGGCAAAGTCGGCATAAGCCGATGCAAACACATCGCTGGTGAATAAACCCCTGCCGTGCGTAGCGGCAGCTACCAGGTTATCGCTTGCGCGGATTTGCAACATATCCACCCGGGTGTTGGCAAGTCCGTTATTGGATGGACCCCACACGGTGGATGCGCCGCTCAGTAAATCCGTTGACCATACGCCCACCTCGGTGGCCAATATCGCTTGTGAAGCATTGGCTGGATTGAATAATGCCCATCTGACGGGCATATCAGGAAGATTGCCTTCCACAGAGGTCCATGACGTGCCACCATTGGTGGTTTCCCAAACGCTTACCACTCCGTAGTTGGAATAGGTTGCCAGCAAGTGATTGTCGTTGCCGTTTTGAACGGCGATACAGGAGACAGAGCCGGTGGGCATTCCTGCACCGGTAATATTAGCGGCGGTGATCGTGGCGTTGGCATTATCAACCTTTACGATTCGTCCATTGCTGAGTCCGAAAAATACACGGTGGGGCGTATTGGGTGAAACCGAAACATGGGATACACGACCGTTGTTGAATTCAGCCACCGGAACAGATGCAAGCGTATTGGTGGTGTGTGCATTCAATATGCGATAGTAGGTTCCCGATGGCGCGGACGCGTATAGGTTGTTATTTACATCGTCGAAATCCGTCGGGTTTACGAAGTAACCATTGTTGTTGCTGGTGATGGATGAAAAGCTTGCTCCACCATTGTTGGATCGGTAATAGTTGTTGTAGACATACGAGGTGAACTGGTACTGCGGCTGATTTTGATCGATGTGAGTAAAGCATCCGTCACCTCCCGTAACTTCTATGATGGAATTGATGCCGCCACTATTGAACTGGTGTGATCCATTGTCTTGTGCGCCCGCTAAAAAATAATTCGAATAGGCTGTGGGGTGCATCGCGCAAGCGTAATACTGTGTTACGTTGTAATTATCGCTTTTGGATACAACGGCGGGAATATTGGCGGTGCCATTGATTGTGCGGAAAACACCGCCGTCGTTACCGAATAAGATGGTGGATGAACTTCCGGGCTGGTATACAACAGCATGTTGATCAGCATGCATGTATTGGAACCCGAATCCTCCGTACCAATGCGATATCTGTTGCCAAGTGCTGGCACCATTCACCGACTTAAACACATCGATTCCGCCTACGCACAATACATCTTGGTTGTTCGGATCCACCGCCAAGGCCAAATCGTACCAGGCTTGACTCCTGGTAAAGTCTGCACCGATTCCTCCGTCAGCATCCGTAGGTAAGGTACGGGTGGTCCAGGTGGTTCCTTGGTCGAGTGAGCGATAAACACCCCCTGCTCCATTGCCCGCGCCTTGTGTAACAGCGTAAATAACGTTGGCATTGGATGGGGCACATGCCAATTCGATGCGCTGCACTCCGGTGGTGGGGAATCCGCTGGCTGCACTGTTCAATTTGGTCCACGTACCAGATGCACCGGTTGATGAACGATAGATGCCATCTGTGCTGAACATACCAATAGTGGCAATCAACACATTGTTGGATGTAATCTCTAGATCAGCCACAGCATCATTGGCAGCGCCTGTTCCGGCGCCCAATACCTTGGTCCATGTGGTCCCGCCATCGGTGCTCCGTTGCAAACCCGAACGAGTAGCGGCAAAAACATGTCCGCTGACCGGGTGTACAACCATTTTCTGGATAAATCTGAAGCTTGCACTGTTGAGGGTTGAGGGTAATGGCGACCAATTAACGCCCGCGTCGATGGATTTCCAAATGCCATTGCCCCTAATGGCATCCGCATTGAAATATCCTTCACCTGTTCCGAAATAACGTTCGTTGGTGTTGCTTGGGTTGAATGCCATGCAAACAATCGCGATGTTATCGAACAGGTCGTTGATGGGAACCCAGGTGGGTGTTGTTGCTGATATGTTGGTGGTTTTCCACAGGCCGCCACCAACTCCTGCAGCCCAAACAGTGTTGCCGGTGGGGTCGTTTGGTTCAAACATGATGGCCCTTGTGCGACCTCCCACATTATTGGGTCCGCGTTCCGTCCAATTCATGCTGATGGCGCCGGCCACACGGTTGCCGGATGGTTGGCGCCTCAAGTCATCGGCGTAAGCCATAGCCTGCAACAACCGTTCTCGCGGAACCGTATTGGTGGCAGGATCCTTGGTGAGTTCAAATTCTTGTTCTACGGCTTTGTCTATTCGGTCGCGAAGCGGAATCTTGTTATTTATTCCGGGCTTAGGTCCCTTGAATGTGCTTATTGGTGTTGGTCCGGTTTGGCCATAGAATACACATGCAAGCCACAACAATGACGCAGTGATGATCGCGAGGGGCGTTATGTTTTGGGTGTTATGCATGGATTATTAAACACACGAAAGGTTGCCAAGGTTTCTTACTGGCTAACCAATTTGAATTCTGTTCTTCTGTTTTTCTGGTGATCCGCTTCAGTACAACGCACTTTGTTTTTGCATGAATTAACCAACATCGTTTCTCCATAACCTTTGCCGGTTATCCTAGAGGAGTCTATACCGCCCCTTTTCACGATGTAATCCGCAGCCGATTTAGCTCTTCGATCCGATAATGACATATTGTATGAATCGGGGGCGCGACTATCGGTATGGGAACCGAGTTCAATTACGATTTTTGGATTGTCGTTGAGTATTGTTATCAACTTATCCAACTCAACAGCAGCATCGGGCCGGATGTTCCATTTGTCTAAATCGTAATAAATATTCTCGAGTACGATGGGTTTGTTGATGATGATTTTCTCCAAAAGCAGATTTACCTCTAGCGAGTCGTTGGTCATGCCTTTGGTGCTAAAATCCTTGGAGCCAGCAAACCATCCGTCGGGATTTGAGGATATTATATAATCCATATTGTATTCGCCCTCGATCGAATATTTTCCATCAGCATCTGTAACAGTAGTGGCTACTATATTTCCAGAGGAATCCTTCAATACCACCGGAGCATTGGGAATAGGTGTGAGCGTTTCCTTGTCGGAAACCGTACCATTTATGACCAATTTATTGATAAACTCCAACATCCAAATGTCATCATCACCTATACCGCCTTTACGGTTGGATGACAACATTCCCTTTTTCATATCGGCCGAAAGCCAAATGCCAAATTCGTCTTTGTGTGTATTGATCGGATATCCGGCATTACGTGGTTTTTCAGATGAATTCAAATCCATTTTAAACACATCCAATCCGCCAAGACCGGGCCAACCATCCGACGAAAAATAAAGCATTCCATCGGGTCCGATGTATGGGAAGGCTTCGTTACCGCTGGTGTTTATCTGCTTGCCAATATTTACAGGGTCAGACCAAGTGCTTTCTATGCGGTCTGAATAATAAATATCCATTCCACCGCTGCCAGCTGGCATGTCGGAAGCAAAATAAAGACGCTTTCCGTCTATCGACAAACAAGCGTGTGCCGTGTTGTATTGTGCACGGTTGAATGGTAAGTCCACCGCTTCAGACCATTTGCCGTTTTCCAATTTGGAAACCACGATTTTTAAGCGTGCTGTTTTATCATTGCGAATAGGTGTCTTGCTATTGTTTCTTGTAAGGAACATCTCATCGCTTTTGGCGCTGAAACAAACCGGACCATCGTTGTATTCGGATTTCAGTTCTTCAGCAAAAGGTGCTACATTGGAAATCTGCTCCAAGCTTCCTTTGGCATAGAAAAGTGAAAGAAAAGGGTCGCCTGTCCAAGAATGGGTTTTGTCATTGATTCCACCTCGTCCGCGGGATGAAACAAAAACGAAACCATCGGCGAAACGAACTGGAGAAAATTCGGACTTGGCTGAATTGAATTTGCCGTTGATGATTTTATATCGAACACTGTCCTTCAAAAAAGAATCCAACATATGAATCGCTTCCAATTGGTTTTTTGCACGTTCGTCTGTAGTGGCTGTTGAGTTATATTCCGTGAAATACCTTTGTGCATCTGTATAATTGGCATTTGCCATTAACATTTGAGCCAATCGTAATTTATCAATCGCTTCAACACCTTTTCCTGCCATTACTAATTTGCGGTAATAGGTTTCTGATTGTTCTGTTTGATTGGTTAATCGGAAACACTCTGCAATGCCGCGCAAAGCCTCTGGCTTGTCTGGATTTTGATCCAGGGCTTTCAAATAAAGCGGAATGGCTTCACTGTATGCGAGCGTTCGTTGCAGTTTCTGTGCCCTGGTAAAGGGGCTATTATCCTGGCTGAATAAATCACCATGGATAATCGCCGATAATAAAATCAACAGGAACAGTTTTTTCATAGACATCCAATTATACATGCAATAGAGTTTTATGTTTGATTTTCAGTGAAATATATTATTACAATTGTAAGATTCTCTGTGTATTTATATGAAAACCTTGCCTAAATATAGTAAAATCAACTAAAAATCAACTACTTGAGAAAAAAACAGTAGTTATTTTTCGATGCGCGTTCCATCGAACTTTACTTCCACTCCGGCTCTGTAGGTGGTGAAAAGTATTGGTTCACCCTCTTCATCGAACGATTTCCATTCGCCATCCGGTAAACCGAGTTTATAGTTACGGATCTCACGCAATTTGCCGGAGTCGTAGTAATACCGGTGTTCGCCGTTTTCCAATCCGTTCATATAATCGCCTTCAAAGGCCTTTTTACCGTTATCAAAATACCCTTTCCAAGTACCCGTTTGTACATCATCGGTATAACTTCCTTCATAACGATAACTATCACTCTTGAATTCCCACTTTCCGGTTTTTAAACCATCTGCGTATTGACCAATCGCAACAGTTTTACCTGAGGCGTCATATTCCTTCATTTCACCATCTTCGCGTCCGCTGATGTAATATTCCTCTCGCAAAGTTTTTGTATTCACGTGATACCAAATCCAACTACCATCAGGTTTACCCTTGTTGTATGAACCCTCTTGTTCGAGTGTTCCATTGAGGTAATAAAACAACCATTTTCCTGTGCGTTTTCCGTCTTTGTACTCGCCTTCGGATTTTATTTTACCACCAGGATAATACATTTTCCATTTTCCCTGCATCAACATGTTTTCATCTACGATTCCTTCACCGCTCACTTCATCATTCGAAAACATTTTAGATGCTGTTATTTCACCTGTGCGGCTGTATTCCCTATAAACACCCTGTTTCTTACCATCAATTATATTGACTGAAGATTTCACTCTACCGTTATTGTGATAATCGCGGTCAATCTCCAATTTCACATCAGGAGTGTTATCCACCACGATTTGTCCGTTTCGATAAACTTCCATTTTCTTAACAGCTCCATCCTCTCCAAAATACCGAACCGATCCGTTTAGTAAATCATCTTTGTAGGTCCATTCGGTTTTCACTTTACCTGATCCGAAAAAATCCTTCCAAATTCCTTGTTTGGCTCCAAACTTATCTTTGCGATTCAGCTTTTCTTCTGAAGCAATCAAATCATTTTTATACGTGATAAATGAAAGAATGCGTCCATCATCCTCAGCGAACACAATGCACTTACCTTCTTTTTTTCCGTTCTGATAAACCAATTCCTTGGATTTGGTTCCAGTTTCATGGAAGTAAATCGCAGTTCCACTTTTGATTCCACTCTCAAAAAATTCTTCACTGCTTTTATTACCGTTAGAATGAAAATCTGTCTGTTTTTTCTTGTTTCCATCCGTGTAAGTAATCAATGATTGCAGTATACCGGAGTCATAAAAAAATTTCCACGTGGAATCTGATTTCCCTCCTCTACGCAAACCTTCAGAGCGAAGAATTCCATTCTCATGATACGATTTCCAAATACCTTCGGGTTTTCCATTCAACAACATACCTTCACTCTGTAAAACTTTGTTGGGATAGTAAAAACGATTGTAACCATTCGGATTTAACGAAGTGGTATCTTGCGCCTGGACCGAAGCCATCGCAACAAAAAAACATATCCAAATTATAACGGTCCGCATGGTGTGTTCGATCAACAGTGCAAATATCATCATCCGCATCCGAAACCAACACCATTGCAAACAATACAATAACATATATATATTTTTAAAATAATTAAATGTTAATGTTATTAGCCTGTTAATTACGTTGAAAAATTATCAATTGAACTATTGACTTCATGGGTTATCAGTAGATATCAACATAAACAGGTCCTTTATTAACATAGATGGTCATTGTATTATAGACTATTAAGAGGTTTCCAACAATTTTGCTGATGGAACGTTTGTTTATTTTTTTATCTCTGATTTTGTTATGAATAATGTTAGTAATTCCATTAAAAACCAGATTGCTGTTATAATCGTGTTTTGATATCAATTCAAAGGATCAAGGGGTTACATATTGGCAAGGAATTGATTTCAATAGTTATGAAGATGATTTTTGTTTTTCAACGGAAACATTGTTGATTACCTATCCATCCAAAACCTTGTAAACCAGATATCAAGCTTTTCCTCAAAGTTAATTGTTGATAAAGCGGATGAGGATGTTAATTATCTAATTTTACATGGTTATTTACATTATCATTTAACATTCAAACCTTTACATATCACCCATGATAACAAACCAAGTCTCTATCGGTTCAGATCACGCCGGTTTCCAGCTGAAAGAGGATCTAAAAAACCGCCTACTGCAGATTTCACCCGAATTTATCATACATGATAAGGGCTGCTTTTCGGACCAATCCGTAGACTATCCTGATTATGCTCATGAGGTAGCGAAATCTGTAAGTTTAGGTGATGTACAATTAGGTATCCTTATTTGCGGGAGTGGCAATGGTGTTTGTATGTGTGCGAATAAACACCTCAATGTGCGTGCTGCTTTGTGTTGGACCAAGGAGATTGCTTCATTGGCCAGGCAACACAATAATGCCAATATTATTTGTATACCTGCAAGATTTGTTTCAACCGATGAAGCTTTCGCCATGGTGGAAACATTCTTGAAAACAACATTCGAAGGCGGTCGCCATGAACGTAGAACAGAAAAAATCGAAATCTAATCATATGTATTTAAAATTATTACTTTGTCTGGCTTTCCTAGTCCCGACCATTCAACTCGTTGCGCAAAGTGTTGCTGATTTTACCCCATTGGTAAACCCATCCACACTTCGACAACACGTAGAAGTATTGGCATCCGATAGTATTGAGGGACGGGAAACAGCAGAGCCGGGTATGCGAAAGGCTGTTGATTATGTGGAAAAGCAGTTTGAATCATTTGGACTCAAACCCGCATTCGGATCATCATTCCGCCAAGAAGTACCCTTCGTTAAATGGAAGACCAATGCTTATAAAGTGGCATATGGTAAACAGGAATATGTAGCGGGTAAGGATTTCTATATGACACCACCTGCACAAACCAACCAGATTTTTGTCAGCAGTAAGGCATTCTGGGAGTGTGCTATCGACACCGTGCCAACCAAATCAGAAACCTTGAAAAAAGGTGTTGTATTATTGCTCACGTCCCATGTAAAAAATATAACCAATGATTCGCTGAATAACCTGATTAATGCAAGCATCAAAAAATTATCGGAACTACAACCTGTTGCTATATTAGTGGAGAGGGACTTCAGCGGCGAGCGCGAAAAAAGGCAGATACGTAGAATGGATAGTGGTATGCTGTCGCTCGTGAAGAATGAGAATTCCAATCAGCCTCCCGTTTGTTATATCAGTCCTGGAGTTTATCGCAGCCTGAAAAAACGCAGTAAACAAGACAAGAAAACCATTGGCCCAGTTATCCATACCAAGGAGAACTTCACTGTAAGGGTCAATGGTTTGCGAACCACTTGTTACAACGTGGGTGGTATTTTGCCTGGCGGCGACAACAAGGCTGAACATATTGTGGTAACGGCCCACCTCGACCATCTTGGTAAGCGTGATAGTGTTATTTATTACGGTGCTGATGATGATGGTTCAGGTTGTGCTGCCGTTATGAATCTGGCTGCTGCATTTGCAGAAGCTAAAAGACAAGGGGTTGTTTTGAAGCGTAGTATTCTCTTCCTGTTGTTTACAGGAGAGGAAAAAGGATTACTCGGCTCTACGTATTTCACCGAAAACACGCCTATACCCATGGAGCAAACGGTGGCTAACCTGAATATGGATATGATTGGTCGGGTTGATACCGTATCCCGAAAGGACAATCGTTATGTATATATAATTGGCTAAGATAAGATGAGCAAGGATTTACATCAGCTGAGCGAATCCACCAACAATGCTTGTTGTCAGATCAACCTCGATTATACTTACAACGACGAATCACATCCTATGCGACTGTATTACCGATCCGATCACTACAGCTTCGTTAAAAAAGGGGTGCCAGCTATTTTTTATTTCACCGGCTTGCACGACGATTACCACAAACCTACCGATACGGCTGATAAGCTTGATTATGTGAAGACGGCATCCATTGCCCAACTGGTTTTTTCAACCACATGGGAATTGGCTAATCGTCCTGCCCGAATAACGGTTGACCAGGCGCCCTGAAAAAAATGAGTGGCAATTCAAAACTGGGCGCTCACTTGGCGGTTTTATCGGCCAACCTGATTTATGGCGCCAACTACAGCGTGGCGAAGGAAGTCATGCCCGCATACATACAACCTTTCGGTTTCATCATGTTGCGGGTGCTGTTCACAGCGCTATTGTTTGTGATAACAGATTTAGCCATCGGTGCTGAAAAGGTTGAGCTTCGCGATCGTTGGCGTTTCTTCCTTTGCGCCGTTTTTGGTGTGGCCATCAATCAACTATTGTTTTTCAAAGGGCTCGACATAACCACACCAATAAGTGCCGCGTTGATGATGACCTCCAATCCCATCATGGTGCTAATAGCGGCAGCCATCATACTCAAAGACCGTATCACCCCCATTCGAATCGTTGGGATTTTATTGGGAATCACAGGTGCTTGTTCTCTGATACTTTCACGTGCTTCTAACAGCGAATTGGCTGGTCATGCTCTAGGCGATGTATTTATTTTGATAAACTCGTTATCGTTCGCCATGTTCCTGATCATGGTGAAGCCACTGATGTCTAAGTATTCAACCGTTACGGTCATGAAATGGGTTTTCATGTTCGGCACCATGTTGGTTGTTCCTTTCGGATGGCCAGAGTTCAACATCATTCCTTGGCATACCTTCGATGGTCGCATTTGGGCCATAGTTGCTTTTGTGGTCATAGGAACCACTACCCTGGCTTACGTGTTCAATACCTATGCTCTCAAGAAGCTTTCGGCATCTGAGGTGAGCGTGTATATTTACCTCCAGCCACTGTTCGCCGTCATGTTTGCCATCTTGTTCGGGAAAGACAGTTTGCAAACATCTTATATGATCGCTGCTGCGCTGATTTTTACGGGTGTGTTTCTGGCATCCGACCGTTTTTCGGTCAACAAAGCGAAATGATTTAACTTAGCGGAAAAATTCTGCATGACACGTTCCATGACCGGCTTCGGCAAATCCGTAGGAAGCCACGCCGGAAACCGTATCTCCGTCGAGATTCGATCCCTCAACAGCAAATCGCTTGAGATGAATACGCGCCTACCGATCGCTTACCGCGACAAGGACATGGATTTGCGTAACGAGGTATCGAAACAAGCCGAACGCGGCAAGATAGACGTGACTATCTCCATAGAACCCGGTCCCGATGCTTCTTCAGAAGTTTTCAATGTGGACATCATAAAGGCCTACGCCAAGGAACTGAAGTCGGTTTGCAAAACCACCAAGATGTCTACCGCCGACGAGCTTTCCACCATACTCCGACTTCCCAATGCTTTGAATACCGAGCGCAATGTTGCCAGCGAACAGGAATGGAAGTCGGTTATGAAACTCTTTAACTCGGCCATGAAACAGTTTCAGGAATTCCGTGAACGCGAAGGCAAGGTGTTGCACAAGGATTTCGAACTGCGCATCAAAAATATCCGGGAGCTATTGAAGAAAATCGAAAAGGCAGAGCCCGGCCGCCAAGAAGCCGTCCGCTCAAGGTTAGATAAAGGGTTGGCCGAAATATCCAACAACACATCCATCGACCGCAACCGTTTTGAACAAGAAGTGATATACTACCTGGAAAAGATCGATATCACTGAAGAAAAAGTGCGCTTGAAAGCCCACTTGGATTACTTCGACGAAGTTTTGCGTGGCAAAGAATCAGCCGGTAAAAAACTCGGATTCATCCTCCAGGAGATTGGCCGCGAAATCAACACCATCGGCTCCAAAGCCAATGACGCCAGCATACAGCGGCATGTGGTTGAAATGAAGGACGAACTGGAAAAGATGAAAGAGCAAACGGCCAACATCCTCTAATCTTAAATGAAAAACATAACACAACCACGATTTTTATTGATGGCATCCTTATCGGTGTTGGTTTATTTCGTGGCGATGTCTTATCTTTCCATAGTACACGAACCCGTGCACTCATGGATTGGGACCATCAGGGAATTAACAATCATACCGATGCTGCTGCTTTTGTTGATTGTTATGGTTACGACCCTTTATGCCATGTGGGTACATCGACGCGCTTTTGATTTGAGACTCATGTTATCAGTACTAATACAGGCAGCAACAGTGTTTATGATGCAAAACGCGGAAAGGTTTTTCGGATAACAAATGAACCGGCCACGATTGATACTCTTTTGCGGACCTTCGGGAAGTGGGAAAACCACTATCGTAAAACACCTGCTTGAACACATCGCCGATTTGTCTTTCTCCGTATCGGCTACAACCCGTAAGCAACGACCCGATGAAGTAGACGGACGGGATTATTATTTCATATCAGTAGAAGAATTTAAAAGCCGCATCGAGAACGATGCCTTTTTGGAATGGGAGCGGGTTTATGAAAACGGATTTTACGGCACCCTGAAAACCGAGGTCGACCGCATCAATGCGTTGGGCAAGGTGCCACTTTTTGATGTGGATGTAGAAGGAGGTTTGCACATCAAGGAAAAGTACGGAAGCAACCTCTTGGATGTTTTCGTACGGCCACCATCCCCCGAAGACCTGCGCAAAAGATTGGTTGCAAGGGCTACCGAAACACCCGAAAGTCTCGAACTTCGCATTGGTAAAGCCTCGCTAGAGCTAGAGTATGGACCAAGGTTCACCCATACCATCGTAAACACCACCATCGAACAGGCGTGTAAAGAGGCCACTGACCTTGTGCAACGCTTCATATCCGCTAAATGAAAACAGGCCTTTTCTTCGGCTCATTCAACCCGGTTCATGTGGGACATATGGTAATTGCCCAATACATGGCCGAATTCACCGATTTGGATCATGTATGGCTGGTGGTATCACCGCAGAATCCGCTTAAACCTTCGGCCTCTTTGCTGCAAGATTATCACCGTTTTGAAATGGTACGCATAGCTGTTGGCGATTATCCGAAGCTGAAAGCATCCAAAATCGAGTTTGGTTTGCCTCGCCCATCTTATACGGTTGATACATTAGCGTACCTACGGGAAGAGTACCCCGAACGGAAGTTCGTGCCAATCATGGGAACCGATAACCTTGAAAACCTGCACAAATGGAAAAACTGGGAAACCATCTTGGAGGAACACGAAGTGTATGTTTATCCGCGCCCTAATCATAACGGAGGCAACCTATCCAATCACCCCAAAGTAAAGCTAGTCAGCGGAACCCCCTTGATGGAAATTTCGGCTTCGTTCATCCGAGGCGCTATCGCACTTAAAAAGGATATTCGGTACATGTTGCCACTGGAAGTGTATCGGTATCTGGACGAGATGAACTTTTACCGCTAATGAGGGATATAATTTAAATTGTTTATTATTGTAAGGCTAAACCCTTAAACATGCAGCCGCAAAAAGTATTGATAGTAGATGATGAGCCGGATGTGGAACTTCTGTTCCGCCAGCGATTCCGTAAGGAACTGCGCGAGGGCATCATGACCTTCGACTTTGCTTTTTCTGCAGACAGTGCTTTGGAATATTTGAAAAGTCTGCACCCGTTTGATGTGGTACTGCTGCTCTCAGACATCAACATGCCAGGCATGAACGGCTTGGAGCTGGTGCGCCATGTGAAGAAGGACTTTCCTCTTTTGAAAGTCATAATGGTGACCGCTTACGGCGATGAGGCCAACCATATGGCAGCTTTGGGATATGGTGCGGATGACTTCATCACCAAACCCGTTGACTTCACTTATCTGAAGGAGCGGATGGCGGATTTGGCAAAAAGCTGAAATCAGAACTGAAAATAAATGAACGGCTGCACCTCGGCATCGGTGAGCTGAATAGACAGCTGTATGGCAACTGCCAGAACCAGGAATTTCACCAGCAAGGGTGTTTTGTAGTGCATGTTTCGTAAAAATATTTTCCAATTGAATGGCAGCAAGATCAGAGTCGCCGCCAACAGGAACACGATGCACAATTCGACATTTTTCCAAAATACCTCAAGCAACACGGATGGGTCGGCGTAGTGTAAAAACGAACCGTAAACCAAAAGCGCATCGTTGAATGAAAGTGCGCGGAAAGGCACCCAAAGCAATGCCACGCAGCAGAAGGTGACAATCCACCCGATTAGCGAGAATATAACATTCGTTGGAGTATTCGGAACCATCTTTTTCCAAAGTTTGTGAATCACCAGCAACAAGCCGTGGGCAACACCCCAGAACACAAACTTCCAATCAGCGCCATGCCAGAAACCGCCAATGAGCATTGTTAAGACCAGAAAACAAAGTTGCGCGATAAAACCCTTTCGGTTGCCACCCATGGGGATGTATATGTAATCACGCAACCAACTCGACAACGAAATGTGCCACCGCCTCCAGAACTCGGTTATGGAAGTTGATTTGTAGGGAGAATCAAAGTTGAGGCACAACCTATATCCCAGCAACAGCGCAATGCCGATGGCCATATCGGTATAACCACTGAAATCGCAATAGATCTGCATCGTATAACAAAGTGTTGAAAAAGCATGCTCATAACCGCTGAAAGAACCGGGTGCCGAGAATACCGCATCCGAGTATTGCGACACAAGGTCGGCTACAACAGCCTTTTTAATGAACCCTTTGGTGATCAGGAAGAGCCCTTCATTGAGATGTGCCCTGTTGATGACGGGCGGAGTTTTCAATTGAGGCAGAAAGTCGCGTGCTCGTACAATGGGGCCCGCTACCAAATGCGGGAAGAAGGTCATGTACAACAAGTAGTCGGAGAAATCGGGGACGGAAACCCGCCTGTTGTAAACATCCACCAGATAGCTGATGGATTGGAAGGTGTAAAAAGAGATACCTATAGGCAGTATCAAATGTTCGATTTGAAAGCTTTGTCCTGAAATATCGGAAATGCTGTGGAGGAAGAAGTTCCGGTATTTGAAATACAACAGGAACGACAAGCTGAATGAAATTCCGGTGATGAGCCAGGTCTTTCGGACCGTGTTCGACTTCGTGTTTTGTATCAATAAGGAAAAAAGGTAATCCAACGATATGGTTGCAACCAAGAGGAACAGGAAACCCCCGCTTGCCAGGTAGTAGAAAAGAAAACCGAACAAAATGATATAGATCGACCGGAACACTTCGCGTTTCCAAAGCATCACATAAACAGCCACAAAGGCTGTGAACAATATCAGGAACGCACCGTCCGTGAATATTAGCGGCCTATTGGGGTCATAGGAGAACAGCTGTGATATGGAGCTCCACCAATTCATGGTCTATTGGGTGTTATCTCCACATTTACGGTTTTGCGTCCCATGTTTTTGAAAGGTGATGAAACGGAGAAGTCGATCACACCTTTTTGAGTCATGTATGCAGCGGCATGCGAAAACCAATGCCTATATGATTGTTTTGTCGGATGCCTTCCGTCTTCTGCCCTATCAAGCGAAAGCGTTGTGGCATCAAAAAACATGCTGCCATTTTCATCTTTGATGGCTTGTATGATGCCTTGGTCTTTTACCCAAGCAGCAGGCCCAAGCCAAAACACTTTGGCTCCAGACGATGCAATTTTTGTATTGATGGCTTGTATGTATTTTTTACGGGATTTCATGTTGCTGGATAAAATCTCATTCAGCCCAACACACATGATGACCAACGTGGGCTTGTATTCTCGCAGAAAATATTCCAACGTATCGGCATTTGCCCAGTTTTTGGTTGTGGAACTGTTCCAAGTTACGGTTGCCAATAGCTTGTGTCCGTTGAGGGCACAAAAACTGTAAACAGGATATCGCAACCCGCCACATTGCGAGTCTCCCAACAACATAACGCGCTCTTTCTTTGTGGTGTCGCCATAAAAGATCACCCTGGGCGCTTCTCCCAGCACCATGCTTGCACTATCTAACGGCTGCTCTCCATCAACCGCTTGATAGCGTGCCTTTAAAGTATCGGCAACGGAATCGTTAATGGATGATGCATAATTCAACGAGTCGTTTAGGACTTCCTTCTCTTTTGTCGTTTGGCTCAAACCCAAACCATCAGTGTTTGGCAGGATATTGTGTCGGTGGTGGCTTCCGTCCTCGTGGCTTAGGGAGGTTTTCTTAAATCCATCGGGCAGGGGAATCAAATCCAAACCAATCGCTATGAAAAGACAAGCAACAGCCGCAAACCCCAGGGCGGTTAAAAGCAATTGTTTTGTTGGCGCATCCGGCCTTTGCATGATGAGTACAGCTAGATTTTGGTTGTTGGAAGGCTAATGGATTGCTTTTAGGATGTCTTTCGGCGGCATTTAGCAGAGGATTTTGATTGTTTGATCAGGAAAACAATGGCTAATAAGTCCTTGAAACAGATGGAAAAAGTATACAAATGCTACATGTTGGCTTTTGTGTAGGATGCTTCAGCGAAATCGGCTGCAAGATATTCAAAATGATTGGTATGTGCAGCCAAATACCCAATGATTTTGGTGAAAAGCGTGACAGTAAATCAGCGCTGATGTTGTCAAAAAAACACATATTTGCAGGAGCATGTCGAATAACCCATCTGCAAACAAGGAATTGGCTGAAAGGCCGATTACCGATGACGTTTCAATGAACCTTCTCGAGGAAAAAGGTCGGCAGCTCCACGTGGTGCTGATGTGGGTTGTAGCTGTTTATTCCGTCCTTTTTTTCTTTGTTAATCTGTTGATCGACCAGAGGGAACAGGCAGTTGTTTCCATAGCCGGACTTCCCGCAGTATGTATCACATGGCTTCTGTACAGTTATGGCTATTATTATTATTCGAAGATTTGGAATTCCTTTCAGATTTCGGTTCTCGTCGTTTTGATCGTGTTGTATTCGGGTCCAGATGTGTTTGCAACGATTTATTTCATACCCATAATTTTAGGCGTCTTGATTACCTTCCAGGGGAAAGAAAAAAAAACAGGTTATGTGATAGCCGGGATAATTATCACCTTAATGGTTTCCATGCAAGTTTATGAAAGGCAGCTTGCAGCCCAAATAACCGATGTCAGCTCAACAGCTGTGTTGCTGGAGCGAACCATCAACGTGGCCGCATCCACGCTGGTGGTTGTGTTGCAGGCAATATCCATCATCCGTACCAACGATGTTATTCAGGAGAAACTTATCCAAAAGGCAGAAGATGTGAATCGCAGAAACGATCAGCTCAAGGCAGCTGTTTTTACCCGCGACAAAATGATGTCTGTGCTTTCGCATGACTTGCGCTCACCATTGGCTTTGTTGTATTCTGGTCTCGACGTGTTAAGCCCGGGAAAGCTTTCGCCCGAGGTTCAAGAGAAAATGATCGAGCAATTCAAGTCAAGAACAGGTCAAACACTGGACTTGGTTGATAACATGCTGCTTTGGTCGCGGATACAGAAAGATGCGGTTACCTATACCCCTACAGCTGTGAATATCGAACAGATTTACCGCTTTGTTGAATCCTATTGCAAGCTGCTCCTATCCGGTAAAAACATACGGTTCGAATTCAACTTTGCCCACCGGGATGGACTGCGAGTCTTGTGCGACCGCGATATGGTGGAGGGTGTTTTTCGAAACTTGATATCCAATGCTTACAAATTCACCCCAGAAGGCGGAATGGTTACGCTATCTTCCAACCAATGTCCGGGTGGATGGTGTTTTGATGTGATAGACTCCGGTAGGGGTATGAGTACCGATGAACTTGACTTGGTTAACAGGGGGGTGTCGTTTTCAAAGGAGGGCACCAACCATGAGAAAGGAAACGGTTTGGGAATCCAATTGGTCCACGAATTCTTGTCTCATCACAATAGCCAATTGAAAGTGCAATCAACCCCGGGGCAAGGCTCCGTTTTCTCCTTCAGCTTGCCGCTGGTCTGATAGCGGCAACGCCTTCTCTGATTTTTTCTTTTTTGCTTTATGGGTCTCGTTTTTTTTCGACCTAGGTCTTGCATGCACAGCAACCACGCGTTGTGCATCGGCTTTTACCTCCGCCAATTTCCGCATCCCCCAAATAAGATCACGGTTCGCTTTGCGCACTTCATCCAAGTCAACTACCGGGTACGGATAATCTTGGCCCAATTCAATTCCATAAAAAACCTGGTCCATTTTGGTCATCAGCCATGGCTGGTGAATGAAGGTCGTGGGTAGCGCCGATAGCTCGGGTAACCAACTTTTGATGAACTCGCCATCAGGATCATGTTCCATCGAGTTTTTAACAGGGTTGTAGATGCGGATGGTGTTGATGCCTGTGGTACCCGCCTGCATTTGAAATTGTGGATAATGTATGCCAGGCTCATAATCGAGGAATTGTTGCGCCAAATGATAAGCACCGTGTCGCCAATCTTGCAGCAAATGATGGGTTAAGAACGACACCACCAACGCGCGCATCCGAAAGTTCAACCAACCAGTTTGGGCAACGCAACGCATACAAGCATCCACAAGTGGAACACCCGTATTGCCGCTTTTCCAGGCTTCAACAAGTTTATCATCCAACGGGGGCATGAGCTTTTCATAACCCTTGTTGATACATTCGGTTTCATAGCGGCATTCCGTTTCAAACTTTTGAATGAAATGGCAGTGCCAATGCAAACGGGTTAAAAAATTACGGTAAGAGTTTTTCGTTGGCGTATTCAACACGTGGCTTTTGGTTGCCCGATAAACCTGCCGGATCGACAAATTGCCCCAGGCCAAAAACGGAGAAAGCCTGCTACAAGAAAGCCTGCTCTGTTTGGGTTTGGATATATGCTTGCTGTAATCACAGCCACGAGCCTCTAAAAAGCTTTTCAAATACCTGTTTGCATATGTTTCTCCTGGGGGTTGAAAGCTGTTTGTATGTTGCTGCCATGCAGTTACCAAGGCTTCTTCCAATCTAAATGGATTTGTGAGGTTGAAGGGTTCCTGTTTTTGGAATAGGTTCTTAATGGGCGGTTGCTCCATCGTTTCATACCATTGACCATCCCATCCCAACCTGTTTTTAGCACCGCGCACTATACCATCACGCTTTGACTCAAACCAGCGTATATTATTGCTTTGGAAAAAGCGTTTGATTTTCCTATCCCGCTCATAGGTAATACTTACACCTGATTCCATATAACTAAACACCTTCGAAACTTCAAACTGCGAACATAAATGTGAAAAAACCTGTTCGGTTTCAGCATGAAACAGCCATGGTGACTTGTTATATGGCGTTAGTCTATTCGAAATATCCTTCAACGATTGATGTTGAAACCACAAGTGACGATGCGAAGTATCAGGATGGGATATGATCGATGGCTCGAAAATGAAAACACATAGATAGGGGATGCCGTCTTGTTCTGCCAAATGAAAGGGTTCGTGGTCTTGTGTGCGCAAGTCACGTTTTAGCCAAACAATATTTACAAGCGGCTTTTTCAATCGCTAAGGTTTTGCGTAAGGGAGCCGTTCAATTACAGTTCCAAACAAATATGCATCGAGACCCTGGCATCCCAAAACACCCGCTCCAGTTAGGTCAACAAAGCCATCTGGGCCCACCATGCCTGATCCTAGATGAATGTTCACGGGTTTTCCGATTAAGATGGACGTTCCGTTCAGCGGAATAGGAATAGTCGCAACCGCTTCCATTTCCAACTTCACCAAGGCGCTCTTCACAAATGGTGTCGCACATCCGTTCTTGAATTCGGCTTCAAAACCACACGCTTCAAACTCCGAAACGACAGCTTCATATTTTGCCGAAGTTTGGTGTGCCTTTGCTCGCTCACTTAAGTGGATGAAGTTCAAGGTGTACCTGCCATTTGATGAAATGTTCCTAACAGTATCACGCTCCTCCGCATTCGGTCTGCATACCAGGCCCCATAATGCGGGGTCGGCACCAAAATGGATAAGAGAATTGAAAATTGCCAGATTGGAAAGTCCATCGGTGGAAACCGAACCAACCAATATAACCGGACGATACCCAGCAAGGGAATTCATGAACACGCCACGGTAGCGACTGTTCATCTGTTCAAGCTCTATTTGCGATATATGCTGTTCAGTTATTTCCATTTCATTAACGGATAATGTTTTTGTTTTTCAAAATATTGGTGGTGAGGTAGTTTTCCGAAAAGCTCTTGTGTTTTTCAACCGAAAAGAGGAATAGCACATGGTCGCCCTCGAGGCGCAAGACTTTTATTTTCTTCAGAAACACCAAGCTGCATACATTGCTAATCACCGGGAACCCTATCCAATCTGACAACAACCCTCTTTTCCGCAGCCACGCTATCTTATCGAACCGCGTACCCGACATTTTTCCCAAGTGCTTTATCAATCCAAACTGTGATTGTTCTAAAAGTTGCAACACTGCTGTATCGGAGGATTCTAGGTTTATAAGTGTTTGTGTGTTTTGATAAGCTGCAATCATATAGACCTTTGGCTTCATGCTTACCGCACTTACATACGTGCAAATATTCATGTTGCCTTTTCCCGCTTTTTGTGTAGAAAGGCTGTAAACGGGAAAATCAGGTATGTTCCAGGGCTTGCGCACGTTTTTTGGATATCAGGAAGTTAACACCGCTCGCCAACTTTTTGTTTCATAACACCCATCGTTCGCACTCTATGAGGCCGGGCGTTTTCGTAATTTTGCCGAAACACCATCATAACCACTATGCTTTTTCCCGGCGCGGTCAAGACCAAGCTACCCAATACAGGTACTACCATATTCACCATCATGTCGGCCCTCGCCAAAGAGCACGGTGCCATTAATCTCTCTCAGGGCTTTCCCGACTTCGGTGTAGATCCCAAGTTGATTTCGCTGGTACACGAGAATATGTTGGTAGGACACAACCAATACGCTCCCATGCCAGGCATACCCGCCTTGCGTGATGTTTTAGCACAAAAACTGGAATCCTGTTACGGCACAAAAATCGATGCAGAAAAAGAGATTACCATCACCGCAGGAGGCACACAGGCCCTATATACGGCAATAGCTGCCACCATTCGTGAAGGTGACGAGGTGATTGTATTTGAACCCGCATACGACAGCTATGTGCCCGCCATTCGATTACATGGTGGCATCCCCGTGCAACTCCAATTGGCCGCTCCTGATTTCCTAATCGACTGGTCGCAGGTCAAGAAGTCGGTTACTGCCAAAACAAGGATGATCATCATCAACACGCCTCACAATCCAACAGGTACGGTGATGACCGCCAAAGACATGCAACAGCTGGAAAAGATCGTGCATAACCGCGACATTTTCATTCTGAGCGATGAGGTGTATGAACATATCATTTTCGATGGACTTGCCCATCAAAGCGTGTTGTGTTATCCCAAGCTCGCCGAGCGAAGTTTCGTAGTATTCTCTTTCGGTAAAACGGTCCACGCCACAGGATGGAAAACAGGATACTGTGTTGCCCCGGAAAACCTCATGGCCGAGTTTCGTCGTGTTCACCAGTATATGGTTTTTTCCGCAAACACACCATTGCAATTTGCCTTGGCCTCCTATTTATCTGAACCGTCCACATATCATAGCATCCCTGCTTTTTATCAGCGTAAGCGGGATTTACTAATCAAGCTGCTTTCAAAATCCCGGTTTGAATTGCTGCCATGTTCCGGATCTTATTTTTTGTTGTTGGATTATGCCAGCATATCGGATGAAAAGGACACGGTATTCGCCGAACGTATCACCCGCGAGCACGGTGTGGCCACTATACCTGTATCGGTATTTTGCAAAGCTCCCGCCAAAGATATGCGTCTGATAAGGGTTTGCTTTGCCAAGGAAGATGAAACACTTGCCGCAGCTGCCGAAAAACTCTGTGCCATCAATCAATAGATGAAAAAACTCCGCATCACACTTATCCAATCTACGCTGTTGTGGGAAGACCCCGGAGGCAATCGTATGCTAATGGACGAATTGTTGAGGCCTATTCGTAAGGGAAGTACTGATGTGATAGTGTTGCCAGAGATGTTCAACAGCGGTTTCACTATGAATGCTACAAGGGTTGCAGAAACCCTGCAAGGC
The DNA here is from genome assembly GCA_046340555.1 of Bacteroidota bacterium. Taxonomy (GTDB): domain Bacteria; phylum Bacteroidota; class Bacteroidia; order AKYH767-A; family OLB10; genus JALRAP01. Next base: position 16,195 of record JBKDSL010000082.1, on the reverse strand, counting down.
AGAACTGTTTCTTGGATGAAGGTAACAGCTGCAATGAAAAGGGCGGTGGTTTGTGGGAGCATTGTGATCAAAGAAAAGAACCGCTTTTTCAACCGGTTTGTGTGGGCACAGCCAGACGGACAAATACTGTATTACGATAAGCGACACCTTTTCCGTATGGCAGGAGAGCACTCCACCTATTCAGCTGGCAAGCGTCGCACTATAATTGAATACAAGGGTTGGCGAATTTGTCCACAGATATGTTACGATTTGCGTTTTCCGGTTTGGAGCCGCAATCGCAACGACTACGACCTGTTGCTATATGTTGCCAATTGGCCCGAACGCCGCAGAAGCGCATGGATGAAACTTTTGCCAGCAAGAGCCATTGAAAACCAATGCTACGTGGTTGCCGTTAACCGCGTGGGAACTGATGGTAAAAACATAGTTTATGCAGGCGACAGCGTGGCATACGATATGTGGGGAGAGCCTTTAACGGACATCAAACCCTATAAGGGAGCTGTTGTAACCGTGTCGCTCGATGCAAAGCCGTTGCAATCGTCTCGACAATCTTTTCCGGTGGGCTTGGATGCCGACGCCTTCTCACTTCGCGGCTGACACACCATATTCACTCAACAACCAAGCAAGACTGGCAATTGCGCCCGCCCCCAGGTGCAACTCCCTACGATTGACTTTGTCAAACGTGTCTATATCGGTGTGGTGATAATCGAAATAACGCTGCGAATCCGGACGCAGTCCGATCAGCAAGGTCCCCTGGTCTTTTAAAGGACCGATATCAACTCCACCCCCATCAGCATCCCATTGAAAGATTGCATAAGGCTTGAACAAACTTTTCCATTGACGAAACCAAACACGCTTGGAATCATCTATGCATGTTGAAGAAAACCCCGCAGGCGTAAAAGCTCCTGCATCCGACTCTATGGCTGCGATATGTTTCTCTCCTTTGGCTTTCGCCTCTTCAGCGTATTTTTTTCCACCCCTCACGCCGTTTTCCTCATTCATGAACAACACCACGCGAATGGTGCGCTTCGGCCGCAGCCCCAAATCTTTGAAGATGTTTAAAACCTCCATGGATTGAACACATCCCGCTCCATCGTCATGTGCACCATGTCCTTTGTCCCAAGAATCAAGATGCGCCCCCACTACAATAATCTCGTCTGGGAATTCGCTTCCGCGGATTTCAGCAATCACATTGTGCGAAAGTTGGTCGGGGCGGGTTTCACAGTTCATCTCCAACTCCAGTTTCAACGAAGGGTTTTGAGCCAAAGCCTTGCTGAGCTTTTCTGCACCCATTGTTGAGATGGCGCATGCAGGAATCTTGGGAATGCTGTCTATATATCCCATTCCTCCTGTATGTGGATTGTCATCCATAGCAAGTGTCAACGAGCGCGTGATGGATGCAACCGCTCCGTATTTGGCTGCGTTTTGCGCTCCCGCCCAACGGTATTTACCAGCATCGCCATAGGCTTCGAACGTGTGGTAAAAGCGTTCTTTCATCGGCACATTGTAAAATACGATTTTGCCTTCGATTTTTTCACGACCAAGCCGCTCCAGCTCTTCAAAGGATTTCACCTCCATCACACTTGCCTTTAGCCCGCCCTTGCGGGTTGCCACACTGCCGCCTAAACTGAAAACATTCAGCTTCGACTTCCCCTTGGGGGTTATCAAATCCAAACGCTCAATGTCGTTGCGCACCCATACAGGCACCATCACTTCTTGCAGATAGCAAGCGCCATAGGCCTCTGACTTCATTGTTTCAAACGACCACTTGACAGCCTTTTCCGCACCAGCCGAACCGCTTAGGCGGTGACCTATGGAATCTGATAAATATCGAAGCCTTTCGTAGGACTTTCCCTGTTCAAGACAATAAGTGAATATTTTGCTGACAACAGCAGAGTCTTGACCATGGCTATGGGTTTGGTTGAGCATGAACAAGCCTAACGCCACAGCAAACAAGCGCACGAAATTTGATTTCATAGGTAACAATTTCCAACAAATATAGGATTATGGTAGTATCCACACTCAAAAATTCGAATAGGGCCACGAACATCGCTTGATAATTGCCTTGCTTTACTACTTTCGTGATATTCAATCGAACCACATTATGGGACTATTCAATGCAGTAGCCAAAAGGGTTTTTCCAGGCAAGTTTATGACCAAGAATTGCTTCAGCCAGTGCGGAGAAGAGTTGGTCATTACCGCCCTACTTAGACAAATTGGAAAGCAGGGAACAGGCTTTTTTATCGATATCGGCGCATTTGATCCGATTATAGGATCCAATACTTATTACTTTTATAGACTCGGCTGGCGCGGCATCAACATCGATGCCCGTCCTGGAAGCATGGAAAGGTTTAGGGATGTCAGACCACATGACATTAATTTGGAGACAGGCATTGGAGCCCATCCGGGAAATCTCAAATACTACATGTTGGAATCTGAACCAGGGATGAACACTTTCTCGCTGGAAACTTTGCGTGCTTGCCGTATGGAGCATAAAATTACCTCAACAGCCGAAGTCCCAGTGGTGCGTTTTGAAGAGATTCAAATGCGGCATATCCCTGAGAATACCCACATCGACTTCGTGAGCATAGACACAGAGGGCCACGAAATGGAGGTTCTGTCAGGATTCAACTTCGATTTGCATATGCCATCCATTTTCGCAGTTGAGTTGAATGGCGTAACATCCTTGGATGATGTTTCTCTAAATCCTGTGCACCTGTTTTTGGTAGACAAAGGCTATGTGTCCGTCGGTAAAAATGTGATAAGTCTCGACGTGGCTACGGTGTTTTATTTGGCAAAAGAACACATCAAGCATTAATGCCCCCTCTTCACCACCGTGATTTCAACACGCCTGTTTAGCTTGCGTGATGCTTCAGCACTGTTTCCTGAAATAGGCATGTTTTCGCCATAAGGAATGGTTTTGATGCGCGACTCCTTGATGCCCTGTCGCACGAAGTAGTCCATCACCTTGTTGGCGCGCAACTGCGACAATTCCATGTTGGAAGCAGCGTCACCCTCTGCATCGGTGTGTCCAGAAATCAACACGTAAGTGTTTTTATCCATGTAAAGCATTTCCACGGCTCGTTCTATGATATCGTAGGTGTTGTCTATGGAAAGCGATACGGATCCGGTATTGAATAGAACATGGTCGAATGAACCTATTACATGCTGGTCGTTTTCGTTGCGTACATCTTTCACCGGACAGCCACCATTTGATTTTGGGCCGCTCTCCAATGGACAGAAGTCCACCATGTCCACTATGCCATCTTCGTCGGAATCAGGACAACCACGTGTGGCCAACGAACCTTTGATGAAAGGACAAGGATCTTCGAAGTCGTTTACCCCATCGCCATCGGAATCGAGCGCTACGATTTTATTGTTTGGAACAATCGGTGTGAATACGGATGGTGCAGCAGTTTGAGTTGGCGCGGCAACCACTTCTTCGTTGGATTTTGTTTCTTTAACAGTGATCACCTCTGCTTTTGTTGGTTGTTCAACAACGGGTGGAACCGGCGTTGATTCAGTCGGTGTTTCTTTTACAGGCTCAACGGCAGTAGCATCAACAATATTTTCACGAGTTGGCTCTACTACAGGCTCAGGGTTCGGCTCAACCGCTACTACCGGCACCTCAACCAATGTTTCAGGTTTTTCCTCTTCAACCACTACAGTCGAAGTAGGTTTGGCAACTTCAACAATCGGTGCGGGTTCTATTGTTGGTTGTTGTTTGATTTCTACAATCGGCTCTTTTGTTTCAACCACTGCTTTAACCACATGGTTGTTTGTGCTTACGGTGTCAACGGTAATCGGCTTTGGTTTTTCAACAACCGCAACTTCTTTTTTCTTCTTTTCGTTCTTTTTGGGCTCTTCCTTGCGTGGCTGATCTTTCTTTTTTTCTTCGATTGGCTTGGGCGCTTTTTCCTTGGCTCGTGGAGTCCAAGTCAACGATAGTTCAAATGCACCATATCCTCTACCAGCTTCACGCACCTGTCCGGTCATCACATCATAACTCATCCCCACCAAGAAGCGGTCTATCTGGTAACCGGCATATACTACCAAAGCCTTGCCCGCTTTACCGAACACGCCTCCTTGAATTTCATGATGGTCGTTGTTGCGATACACACCCAAAACACCAAAACCCGTTTCGTTGAACGGACCCTGCTCAAAGTGGTAAACACTCGGCGTCACAACCAAGCCTTCGTTGATACGGATATCGGCGCCGCCGTGAATGACATGCTTAATGGGAACGCGTACATCTTCTCCAAAAAACGAAATATCAGGACGGTTTACGTTCATCACACCATAACCTAAATAAGGCTTGATGTTGTCTTTTTTTCGTCCATCGCGTTTCCAAAACAAACCCATACTCAAACCTGGACGAATAATGCTGGTGTTTTCAAACGTTTCTCCGGATGAGATATTGGGATCATAACCCAAATCTTCGTTGAATTGATTATCAAACGTAAGCTTTGACGGATTCAACGATTTGTTAATAGCGCCAAGTTGGAGTCCGGCTGAGATGCGGTTGCTACCCTTGTATCCGAAAGGCAGTCCGTACGATAAGCTGCCCGCCAGTTGTAAGGTTTTGATAGATGCATCGCCCGCGCTGTTGCTATTAACGGTAAACCCTAATCCGAATCGCCCTACCGATTTGTCGATGGCCATTCCCTTTGTAGCAAATGGCGTGGCCGGTCCAGCCTCTTGCCTGCGGTAAGAAATTGTGGCTCGTAGGTTTTCAACGCCTGATCCGGTAAGGGCCGGATTGAAAGTAAGTGGATTGTTAAAGAATTGGGAATAGCGGATATCCTGGGCCATGGTCTGGCACAGGGTAAATATCAAAGTAGCAATGATCAAAAGCCTTTTCATCCGCTTAGCGTATCAGGTTTATACTGCCTCTGTGATAACTGGTTGCACCATTATCAAGATAAACTTTGATGGCATAATTATAGGTTCCTACGGGCACAGTCCCTTTCGGGGATAGGCCATCCCAACCCGTTTCTGTTTTTTCAGCACCCCAAACGTTCTTGCCCCATTGGTCAAATACCGACATGTCTGCGTATAGGATGTTATTGCCACGTACGCGGAACAAGTCATTTTGTCCGTCGTTGTCTGGGGTGAAGGAGTTCGGAATGAAAATGTTTTCGGGAAGCGCAACGCGCACATCCAGCTCGGTGGTATCACTACAACCCGTACTATTGGTGGCGATGCATGTCACGCTATAGATACCGGTATTCGGATAAACGTGGTTTGGGGATGGGGCGGTGGAGTTGTTGCTGGCGGATCCGAAGTCTCCGAAATCCCAATTGTAGGTTACACCAGGAATATTATCTGATTGGAACGAAACCAGGTAACCAGAAGCGTTGGAGCTGGCAGCCGCATAGCTGAAATCCGCTTCGGGAGTATCATATACATTTGCCACTACTTCAATGGTTTGTTCGGCCACACAACCATAACTATTGGATTGTTCCACATAATAGGAACGGGTCTCAACAAGAACCGGGGTGGTGAACGAGGTCCCAACCTGCACTAAACTGCCCCCTTGAGGCTCGTCGTACCAGGAATAGCTGATTCCCGAAACTGGAACAATTTCAATCGTGGACGGTGAGTATGGACAAACACCGTTTGCAATTACGTTAAGCGTATTGGGAAGCGTCAATACCGCCACTTGAATGGTGTCTGAAAACACCGGCGTAGAGGAGGGCGGAGTATATCTTAGTTGATAAGCACCACTCTGCTTGGCCGTGTATGTGTTGGCGGTTGCGCCGGCAATTGGATTTCCATTGCGATACCATTGGTTGTAGCTATTGAAAGCTGATGTCAATAAAACGGAATCGCCTTTGCAAAACGATGTGGCACCTTGAGTGCTAACCAAGTTGTTTGCCGACAGGTATGATACGTTTACACTAGCTGGAGTTGAAACGCATCCGTTATTGTCGGTAATGGTAACCGTGTATGTACCTGCCGAGGAAACAGCGATGCTTTGCGACGCACTACCGGTAGACCACAGGTAAGCTGTTCCCGATCCTGCTGTTAATGTTGTTTGACTTCCCTGCACCACCAAGACGTTGCCTGAAGGTGTTATGATGGAGTTTGTAACGGGATGATAATTCACGGTCATGGCCATGGATGTGGCCGAACACCCTGCGGCGTTAGACACCAATACGGTGTAGCTCCCGCCGCTGGTAACCACAATCGATTGGGTAGTGGCTCCGTTCGACCAGAGGTATTGTGGTGCTTGACCTGCGCTTAACACAACTGAATCTCCAGGACAATTAGGCGCAGAGCTGATGGATGAAATGGTGGCTGCGGGAGGTTGCAGCGTCAGGATTTGTTGTGCAGTAGATGTTCCACTGCATCCTTGGCCGTTGGTCACAGTAACCGAATATGTTCCAGCATTGGTAACTTGTATCGATGATGTGTTGGCGCCGTTCGACCATTGGTAGGTTCCTTGTATGGATGATGACAACGTAACCGTATCTCCCATGCAAATGGTATTGCTACCACCCACTACAACAGAAACATTCAGTCCTTGTGTGATGGTGATGCTGATAGGGTCCGACAATATGGTGGTACCGTTGGCACCACTTGCCGTAGCAGTCAATGTGTGTTGTCCTTGTGGAAGCGTGGAGATTGAAAAAACACCATTGGCAGAAGTCGCTGCCAATATCCCGTTCGCAAACAGTTTGTAGTTTGATAAACCGGTAGGAGCTACTTGTATGTTGATGTTGGAGCCCGCACAAAAACTGTTTCCGTTGACGGATAGTGTCAACATCATCGGTGCGATTTTTCTTACAAGGTGGCTGTAGGGGTCGCAGAGGTAAACTTGCTGGTTGGCTTTGTTGAGGCAAATAGAACTCACGCCATTGAAGGTTGCTTGCAGTACAGGGCCGTTTGTCATACCGGGAATTCCGGTTTGTCCTGCGTAAACCGAAACCATGCCAGTTGAAAGCTTTCTTATGGTGAAGTTGTCGCTATCGCTTACCAGTAGATCGCCTGTTTCTAAAACACAGACACCCCATGGCCGGTTGAAAGACGCTTGCAACGCGGGCCCGTCGGTTGAGCCTGCAGAGCCGTTGCCGGCGATGGTGCTCACATAGCCCGAAGGAGTGACCTTACGAATCTTGTGATTGGATTCATCCGCAACATAAAGGTTTCCGTTGGCATCGATGGCCAAACCGTTTGGGTTGTAGAATTTAGCCATGGCACCCTGACCATCGTTGGAGCCGATGGAATATGAGGTTCCGGCAAATGTGCTCACCAGTCCGTTCTCAATCTTCCGTATGGTGTGTGTCATTTGATCACTTACATAAACGATGCTGCCGTTTGGCGTTGTGGCGATGCCCGTAGGGTAGCTGAATTGTGCCAAGGCTGCGATGCCATTGGTTACTCCCGACGTTCCAATGCCTGCCACGGTAGTTACTTGTCCGCTGGCGCTGATTTTTCGAATCTTGTAATTCCTGGTGTCGGCAACGTAAACGTTTCCGATAGAATCACAGGTCACGCCCCAAGGCTCGTTGAAGGTTGCAGTTGTTGCAGGTCCATCGGTGGCACCAGGAGTACCTGTTCCAGCATACGTGGTTACATTGCCAGATGGGTCTATTTTGCGAATGGTGTTTCCAAATCGATTAGCTACATACAAGTTTCCTTGGCTATCGGATGCGATACCGTATGGGTTGTTGAAGGATGCAGATGTACCTTGTCCGTTGGCGGAGCCGGATATGCCAGCCTTCCCGGCAACGGTGTAAACGCTTTGCGCATAGACGCTGGAACCAACCAACAAAAGCATGTAGGTCCAAAACAGGTTTTTCAAAGTAGTAGCGGTCATTGGTTTCATGACATCGCTTTATACTTGCTAGTGCTGTTAAACGATATGGCTAGCTTCTCAAGACATTACATTTGTAAGAACAGCCTTCAAAAAGTTGCTTTTTAATGCGGTCGTTCAAAAAAACAAGACAGTTGTTTAGTTAATCGCTTGTTTTACAACGTGGTTCTTTTGTATTACTTTTGGATTATCAACACTTGCAACTGTAAGACCATGCCGGATTTTGTAAAAAAACTGTTGGGAAACAACCAAAAATGGGTAGAAGAGATTCGTCGCTCCGACCCTACCTATTTCAGTCGTTTGGGTGAAAAGCACCAGCCGATTGTTTTATGGATTGGCTGTTCGGATGCTCGTGTGCCTGCCAATCAGATTACAGGCACTTCCCCTGGTGAGGTTTTCGTTCATCGCAACATAGCCAACATGGTTGTACACTCCGATATGAATATGTTGAGTGTCCTTTCTTATGCCGTGGAGGTATTGAAGATCCGCCACATTGTAGTTTGTGGACACTATTCTTGTGGCGGCATCAATGCAGCCATGACAAATCAATCATTTGGCGTGATCGACAATTGGCTTAGGCACATCAAGGATGTTTACCGCGCCCACCAGGCTCAATTGGAGGCTATCGACGATTCGGAAAAACGTGCTAGGCTTTTGGTGGAGCTGAATGTGAAAGAGCAGGTGTATAACCTTTGTAAAACAAGCATAGTGCAGGCATCTTGGAATCATGGCGACTTCCCATATATCCATGGATGGGTGTACGATGTGCACGATGGGATCCTGAAGGACCTGGACGTTACATTTAACAACAACGAAGCGCTGTCGAGTCTTTACCGGTTCAAGGACTGAGCCGGATAAAATCAAATGAAATTAGCAGAGGCCCTGTTGTTTTTCTCTGTTGAAGCTTTTTCAACCAAAGGCCCTAGTCGTTTGGACTTTTTGTAAAAGAGGAAGAATATGTTCCACAGGAAAAGCTGACACCCACGCCAAATCATCCGACTAAGTGAATTACAGGGCAGCGCCCGAAGTCCAATGGTGATTTTGAATAACAGTGAGTTTTTGGGTTTGTACAGGTCTTCGATTACATTGAAAACAAAGTTGTACTTCAATTGCATATACCTGAATATGGATGAGCGTATTGCCGGATCCATGGCAGAAAAATACTTTTGGTATTTGTCGGGGAAAGTCGTTTTTGAAAACTGGCTTTTCATCAGGATATATTCAAATTGATGTTCTACCGATGGCACCATGATGCCATATTGATTCTCGTTGCTCGACTCGAAAACATCATCCACGGGAAGCGTGGAAAGGGTCTTCAGCACCATGTCTCGGATCAGCTTGAGCCTAACCTCGGAGCCATCCAACATTTTTACGGATACTTTTTTCCGTTTGAATCGGCGATCAATGATTACCTCCTTCACAAACTTATTTGATCGGCAAAACTCCAAGAAGTCTTCTTCGCCGACCTCATCAACCAACAAGTCAATGGTTGATTGGTCTGATTGCAGCTTTGCTGCAGGTCCGCATGGATTCAGTATGACACATTGTATCCGGTTTGAATTGGAAACAATGGCATCTATTAGCTCGTTACGTTGTAATTGTTGCATGGATATCTTCCCTTCTCAGAGCTTGGCCCTGTTTTCTGTCGTTATTATTTCAGAAAAACCAAAGCGCAACCCGTTTCAAAATAGATGGTTTTTCTGCCTTCTCTAGGCTTGAATTGGAATCATGCTCATCATCGGTGTTGTGAATTGGCCGTTCAATTGGTTTAACAGCTTTTTTATCAACCTTAACTACCGGGGTCTTTCTCGTTATGGTATTATAAACCACAAAGGTACTGCTCAATTCTTTTTCTGTTGTGAATGATGTGAGCTTTTCTGTCTTATCACGGCTTTGTCCCGCGGTTGAATCAATTAACAAATTCATATCGCTTGATTTCAAGAATGGAATAGCCTCTGGGCCACCCACTAAATCATCCGTATCTATGATGATATAATCGTAGTAGTTACGCAATTGCTTCATTGCAGAATCGCGATCGTTCCACGATAAAAATCCCCGAACACTATGCTCAAAATCTCCTGCAACCAACATGTCTAAGCCTGGCAAAGAGGTTGTTGCAATGGCTTGCAGCAAATCGCAATTACCAGCTACCACATCGCTGATGGTGTAATCAGTTTCTGTTCCCAAGGTTTTGGCAACGGCTGGTTTACGGAAGCTCATGTCGATGATCAAGGTCTTCTTTTCCAACGCTGCCATTGACATAGCCAATCGGGTGGACACGAAGGTTTTCCCTTCACCTGTCTTCCATGATGAAATGGTAATGGTTTTGGCTCCAGCTTGTGAAAGGATGTCCGCGCAGAGGTTTTCTACAGGCTGAGTCAACGAAACGTTTTTAGCCGTAGATGTGATAACCGGGTATGTAAGTGGCAGCTTACTTGTTTTTGTTTCGGTATTCGCGTCCTTTAAGATCTTATGACGATTGCCAAAAACGGTCACTCGGTTTGCCAGGAATAACAATAATGTTCCAAGAATTGCTGTTAACCAGGCCCAAGGATTGGTATTTTGCTCTGCCTGGAGAACGGTTGCTGCTATCAATGTAGCCGCTTCTTGCGGTTTAGTATCGGTTATGTTTGCAACGGTCATTGGGTCGGTTGCGGTCCCTATATCCAATGTTTGACCCGATTTCTTTAGTTCGTCTTTTGTCTCTTCAATCTGTAGCGCTGTTTCTTTTCTTGCTTCGATAAGTAGATTGCCGATTTTTCTTTTTCTGTTTTCTATGGAAGCAATTGTTTCCGAATCACCAGGATTCTTGTCAAGAGAAATGTACAATTCTGATAACTTGTTGAAGCTGCGCCTTATGGATTCATTGTCGATACCTTCGGTTGATAATGAAGTGTAGTTTTCATCAATGCGGTCGCGTATGTTTCTCGACAACAGGTCTTGGGCCTCTAACTTAGCTTCCAAGTTTTCCAAACGGTCCAATAATCTGGATACATTTCCATTGTTGCCAATTAGCTGTGGTGTAACCTGCTCGCTTTCTTGTTTGAATGCTTGAGTTTGAGTAGTGACTTCACTTGTCTTTATCGTCTCTATGTATGCCTTCGCCAAGGTATTAGCCATTTTGGCTGAAGCCTCATCTCCTAATGTTGTTATCCGTACCTGTATTACGTCATTTATCTGGGATACATCAACACCGCCAGTGCTACCTAATAGATGTTTTGTTGCGGCTTGGCTAGAAAGTAGGGTGAAGCTGAAGACCGTTTCTGTATGAATGGGCATAGGTGTTTCAAAAGAATCGTTTTTACGGACTATATTGAAAACGAATCCGTCCATTGACATGTCGTGTCCGTATGTTCCGATCAAAGATTTCGAATCCTGGTTTTTCAATAGATAGGTGCTGTCGCCTGCGTCTGTTATAGTCATTTGACAGGTTCCGGTTAGTGGCGCTTGATTTACTGATATGCTAAATGGGAAGAGGTCATCTTTTGTATGATTGGCGTAGTCGTAGATGGTAGTAGTAATCGCTGGAGCAGGTGTTTTTTCAAAGGATTTCTCTATAAAAGCCTCACTATTTATAGTAGCCGTTGCTTTAGTCTTGGCAGACACTAGTCCGGTATTAGTCCAAAAATCTGCTGGAGTATTTTCTCCTGGCACAGATAAAGTAGATTCTGCTGTAAATTTTTGTGGTTCAGAATACCACTTCCATGAGGCGAATGATACTACTGAGAATATGGTTAGAAACAGCGCCCAGGCGATGTTCTTTTTCTGTTTTGCAATGTTTACTTCTACGTTAGATCGAACAGACATGTTAATTGTTGGTTTAGTTTTTTTGGATTGTCAAGTCGCTTTTCAATAGTCAGATTTTACTCACAATACCATTTCAATTAGTCACCTTATTACGCGTTTAGCTTAATAATGTTTCATCTTTTTTCTCTCAAACATCGTCGAATCACGCTTTACACGATACAATTTACGATTATTATCGTAAAACATTGATTGTCAGGACAAAGAAGCCTGTTTTTATGGCTTTAATTATGGTGGTCAAACGTATGTGCTAGCTGCACCCCATCGTAGCCAGCGAAACTGATCATTAATGGCGAATCCCCACGATGGCTGAGCTCCGTCGAAGCCAGCGTAACTGATCATTAATGGCGAATCCCTGCGCTGGCTGAGCCCGGTCGAAGCCAGCGAAATGATCATTAATGGCGAATCCTCGCGCTGGCTGAGCCCTGTCGAAGTCAGCGAGACCGATAATTGTTTTCACGTGGAACGAATCTCTATTGAAACTAGGGTGGCCGGATTGTAATGGACAACTTGGCCTATATGGCTTCTGTAAACTTTTAATTAATTTCTAGAAAACAATTTAATTATTTTTTAAAAAGCTTTTAAAATTAATTTCATCAAAAAATAATTTTTGTGAAATTGATTTTATAAAAATAACATCAAAAAAAAGAAATAAAAAATAAGGAATTCTAAAATACATCCCGTTTGTGGTTCCACGTGGAACCTTTAACGACCCATGTGGACTAAAAGAATGGAAATATCCGACGGGTTTACCCCGCTTATCCTAGACGCTTGTCCGAGCGTTCGTGGTTTAATGGTGTTTAGCTTCTGGCGTGCTTCAGCTGAAATGGATGAAATGGTGTTATAATCGAAAGATTCAGCCAGGGCAATGTGTTCCAGCTTGTCCATTTTTTCGGCAATCAATCGCTCTTTTTCGATGTAGCCTTGGTATTTAATTGAAATTTCGGCGTCGACTATCGCATCAGGTTGCAACCCATTCGAAAGCAATTGAAGCGCTGGAAGGTTGTTGATTAGGTCTTGTATTCCTACTTGAGGTCGGGTTAAAAGGTTAATGAGCTTCTGCTTTTGCCTGATTGGCTCCGATCCTAGCGATTCAAGCATCGGATTTACCTGCTCCGGAAGGATGCTTTCTTGCCGCATGTATTCGACGAATCGCTCAGAATCTTCAGTTTTTTGTTGCATGGCTCGCAAGCGATCGTCGCTTGCCAGTCCAATCCGGTGACCCAATGGAGTAAGCCTAACATCCGCATTATCCTGCCTCAAGAGCGTTCGAAACTCCGCACGAGAGGTGAACATGCGGTATGGCTCGTCGGTGCCTTTTGTGACCAAATCGTCAATCAATACGCCTATGTAAGCCTCGGAACGGTCCAAAACGATAGCCTCAAGTTCGTTGATCTTCTGATGTGCGTTGATACCGGCCATTAATCCCTGGCATGCCGCCTCTTCATAGCCTGTTGTGCCATTGATCTGGCCTGCGAAATACAGATTCTCAATCAGCTTTGTCTCCAGCGTCTTTTGCAGCTGGATAGGTGGAAAATAGTCGTATTCAATGGCATAACCTGGCCGAAACATCTTGGCGTTTTCGAAACCGGGAATCAACCTAAGTGCCTTATATTGAACATCTTCGGGCAAAGAAGAGGAAAATCCGTTGACGTATATCTCTACGGTGTTCCAACCTTCGGGTTCTACAAACAATTGGTGTCTATCGCGGTCAGCAAAGCGGTTGATCTTATCCTCAATAGATGGACAATACCTGGGTCCCAAACCTTGGATTCTCCCATTGAACATGGGTGATTTTTCGAAGCCGGTTCGCAATATTGCATGGACATCCTCATTGGTATAGGTTACGAAACAGCTTCGTTGAATCCTTGGTGCTTCAGTGTCTGAAAAGGAGAACTTACCAGGCAGATCATCCCCTTTCTGCTCTTCCATTTTCGAATAATCGAGGGAGCGACCGTCTATGCGTGGCGGTGTTCCTGTCTTCATACGGCCACTTTCAAATCCCAGTGAAATCAGTTGTTCGGTGATCCCAGTAGAGGCCTTCTCTCCCGTTCTTCCACCTCCGAATCTCTTTTCTCCTATATGTATTAATCCATTCAAAAATGTTCCGTTGGTCAGCACTACCGCCTTCGATTTAAATGTAACCCCCATGCTGGTAGTAACGCCTGCAACCACTCCGTTCTCCACAACAATGCCGTTGGCCATATCCTGCCAAAAATCAACGTTTGGGGTTTGCTCTAACATCATCCTCCACTCTTCGGCAAACCGCATACGATCGTTCTGTGTGCGTGGACTCCACATCGCAGGTCCTTTGGAACGGTTCAACATACGGAACTGAATCATGGACCGGTCGCTCACAATACCAGAGTAACCGCCTAAAGCATCTATCTCCCTCACAATCTGTCCTTTGGCGATCCCTCCCATGGCAGGGTTACACGACATTTGGGCAATGGTCTGCATATTCATTGTGATCAAAAGCACTTTTGATCCCATGTTGGCTGCCGCTGCCGCCGCTTCGCAACCAGCATGTCCAGCGCCAACTACAATTATATCATAATCAGGGTATTTCATTTTTGGGGTTTCACGTGGAACTCGCCACCTATATATTTGTATATCAATTGTTTATAATCACATCAATAAGCATTTGTGCCTATTTTTCAATGTATTACAAATTTAACGTTGAACATCAGCGCATTTTGGGTATTATGAACAAGTGTTCAACACTGCGATGTTTATCCTTTTGGGAATTGGCCTGATCGATCGCACAGATTCAGAAAATTGTCTATATTTGCACTCGTAATTAGATATGATTTGAAAGAGGGGACCCAAGTCCCCTTTTTTATTGCACAATGGTTTCAGTAGAAAAAATAACGTCATTGGTAAACGAATGGATTGGCTCCTCCGACAGGTTCCTGGTGGAGGTAAAGTCATCACCATCCAAAGTCACCGTATACATTGATAAGCCAACCGGCATCACCTTGCAGGAGTGCGCCGAGCTCAGTCGCCTCATTGCCGATACCTTCGAGCCCGATGGCGTGTGGGAAACCCATGAACTGGAAGTATCGTCGCCAGGAATGGATCAGCCACTGCGCGTGTATCAACAATACCTGCGCCGCATCGGTCGACAAGCACGCGTGGTTACCCGCGAGGGGCGCGAGCATAAAGGAGTTATTACCTCAGCCGATACAACCGGATTTGAACTAACGGAGTCGCAATCCAAAAAAGAAAACAAGAAGAAAATCATCACCGAAACAAAAAACCGTTTCGAATACGAACACATAAAGGAAACTAAACTAATTCTGACTTTCAAAAACAACTAGTAATGGATCACTCAATCCTTATTGAATCATTCTCGGAGTTCAAGGAGTTCAAAAGCATTGATCGCCCTACCATGACTTCCATATTGGAAGACGTGTTCCGCAACATGCTCAAGAAAAAGTACGGAACGGCCGACAACCTCAACATCATCATCAACATCGACAAAGGTGACTTGGAGGTTTGGCGTAGCCGCACCATTGTTGAAGATGGCATGGTGGAGGACGAGAACCTTCAAATACCATATTCAGAGGCCGTAAAAATCGAACCCGATTTCGAAGTGGGCGAAGATGTGGTAGAGCCGGTAAAACTCGAAGCGTTCGGACGTCGTGCCGTATTGGCAGCGCGCCAGAACCTGCAGGCTCGCGTTATGGAACTTGAGAAAGATGCGATCTACCGAAAATACAAAGACCGTGTTGGCGATATCGTGACCGGCGAAGTTTACCAGGTTTGGAAGAAAGAGGCGCTAGTGCTTGACGACGAGGGCAACGAGCTCCTGCTGCCCAAACAAGAACAGATTCCGTCCGACTTTTTCCGCAAGGGTGATTCGGTTCGCTCCGTGGTCGTGCGCGTCGAAATGGTTAACGGCACGCCCAAGATTATCCTTTCCCGCACATCTCCACTGTTCCTCGAGCGCTTGTTCGAACAGGAGGTGCCTGAAGTATTCGATGGACTCATTACCATCAAAAATATTGTTCGCGAACCAGGCGAGCGTGCCAAGGTGGCCGTTGAATCATATGACGACCGAATCGACCCCGTAGGGGCCTGCGTAGGTATGAAGGGTTCACGTATCCATGGTATCGTTCGCGAGTTGAAAAACGAGAACATCGATGTGATCAACTACACCAACAACCTTACCCTATATATTACACGTGCACTGTCGCCCGCCAAAATCTCATCCATTCGAATTGATGATGAAACCAAGCGTGCGGCCGTTTACATGAAGCCCGACCAGGTGTCGCTGGCTATCGGAAAAGGTGGCCACAACATCCGCTTGGCCGGTCGTCTTACCGGATATGAAATCGATGTTTACCGTGACTCAGACGATGTCGAGGAGGATGTGGATCTCGACGAATTTTCAGATGAAATCGATGTGTGGATATTGGACGAGCTCAAAGGTATCGGTTGCGATACAGCCACGAGGGTATTGGCCCTCGGACAGGAAGCCCTTGTGACGCGCCCCGATCTCGACGAGGAAACCCTCCGCGAAGGGCTCCGCTTTCTGCGTTCTGCATTCGAATGAGACGCGTAGCAGACAGG
>JBKDSL010000081.1:0-11120 GCA_046340555.1 Bacteroidota bacterium | reverse complement strand
AACCGCATCGGTTACTTCCTTGGCTTTACCAAGACCGTATCCTACTACGCCCTTCTCATCACCAACAACCACGATGGCTGCGAAGCGGAAGGCGCGACCTCCTTTGGTCACTTTTGTTACACGGTTGATAGCGACGAGCCTGTCTTTGAGCTCAATGTCACTGGTTTTTACTTTTTTCAGGTTGGATGCCAGCATCTGTTTGTTCTTAGAAATTTAATCCTGCGTTTCTTGCTCCGTCAGCGAGTGACTTAACACGGCCATGGTATAAGTAACCACCACGATCAAATACGACCTTGGATAGTCCGGCAGCCATTGCACGCTCACCGATTTTCTTGCCAACAGCCTCTGCCTGTTGATTCTTATTCATGCCTGCGGCGGTCATGCCTTCCTCACGGGAAGAAGCCGCTGCTAGGGTCTTTCCAGCTACATCATCAATCAACTGGGCATATATCTGCTTGTTGCTGCGGAAAACAGAGAGGCGTGGGCACTCCGAAGTTCCTTTGATTATGCGCCTGATGCGCTTCTGTATGCTCGCTCTACGAGCTGATTTTCTCGACTCCATCAGATCAATTATTTTTTGGATGCCGACTTACCGGCTTTTCTTCTCAATACTTCGTTAACAAACTTGATACCCTTACCCTTGTATGGCTCTGGCGGACGCAGCGAGCGAATCTTGGCCGCAACCTGTCCCAACAATTGCTTGTCGAAACTTTCCAAAGTGATGATCGGGTTAGAACCGCGGTCCTGACGGGCGGATGCCTTGATTTCAGTTGGCAATTCGAACACAACGTGGTGCGAATAACCTAGAACCAGATCCAAGGTCTGACCTTGTGTGGTGGCGCGGTAACCTACACCCACCAACTCTTGTTCAATCTTGTATCCTTCAGATACACCATGAACCATTCCGGCGATCAAAGCACGGCTGAGGCCATGCAATGCACGATGACGCTTTTGATCGGTTGCCCTTTCAACTAGAATGGTTTCACCGTCTAATCGAACGGATATGCCATCTTGGATGGACTGGAACAGGGTTCCTTTGGGGCCTTTTACGGTAACCGAAGCGGGCTTGATGTCAATTGACACACCCTTTGGCATCGGTATCGGTTGCTTTCCTATACGGGACATTTTCTTTAGAGCTGCTTAATCGATTAATATACTTTGCACAATACTTCTCCACCAACATTGTTCTTGCGAGCTTCCTTATCGGTCATCATTCCTTGTGAAGTTGAAATGATCGCCATACCAAGCCCATTAAGTACACGGGGCAACGACTCTGCACCGGAGTATTTACGAAGCCCTGGACGGCTTATGCGCTCAATTTTCTTGATTGCAGATTGCTTGGTAACAGGATTGTATTTCAAGGCGATTTTGATATTGCCTTGACGGTTTTCAGTTTCTTCGAACTTGTAATTCAGGATATAGCCCTTGTCGAAAAGGATTTTGGTAATCTCCTTTTTGATGTTGGAAGCGGGAACATCCACTACCCTATGATTCGCCTTGATGGCGTTACGTAACCTGGTAAGGTAGTCTGCTATTGGATCAGTCATCTTATGATGTTTTTACTTAATTTGATTTATTACCAGCTGGCTTTAGTTACACCGGCGATTTTACCTTCTAATGCCATCTTACGGAACAACACGCGGGAGATTCCGAATTGACGCATGTAACCACGAGGCCTTCCAGTTAGGTTGCATCGGTTGTGCATACGAACGGGGGACGCGTTGCGTGGCAATTGGCTTAATGCTGCATAGTCTCCTGCAGCTTTCAATGCAGCACGTTTCTCTGCAAACTTGGCAACCGTACGTGCGCGCTTACGCTCTCTGGCTTTTACTGATTCTTTGGCCATGTGATAGTCTTAGTTGGTTTTAAAAGGGATTCCGAATTCTTTGAGCAGGTGGAAAGCCTCATCATCGGTTTCAGCCGAAGTAACGAAGGTGATATCCATGCCTGTGATTTTATTAACCTTATCGATATCGATTTCAGGGAAAATGATCTGCTCGGTAACTCCGAGGGTGTAGTTTCCGCGGCCATCAAATCCTTTGTTGTTGATACCCTTGAAATCGCGGATACGGGGAAGTGCGAGGGAAACCAAACGATCCAGGAATTCATACATCACATCATGGCGCAACGTGACGCGAACACCGATGGCAACATCCTTACGCAATTTGAAGTTCGAAATATCCTTCTTGGAGCGTGTAGGAACAGCCTTCTGTCCTGTAATATTTGACATCTCTGTAATCGCGTATTCGATCATCTTCTTGTCGGATACTGCATCACCTACCCCTTGGTTTACGCAGATTTTGAGAAGCCTCGGAACCTGCATAGGGCTTTTGTAGGAGAACCGCTCTTGGAGGTTGCTTACAATCTCCTTGCGATATTTTTCTTTGAGTCTGGGCGTGTAGTTCATTATTTGATTACCTCCCCTGATTTTTTAGCGTAACGTACCAATTTACCATCCACCTCTTTGCGACCAACACGAGTGGTCTTGCCTGAGGCTGGATCTACCAACATGACGTTGGAAATGTGAATAGGGGCTTCTTGCTTCACAATGCCTCCTTGGGTGTTCTTTGCGTTAGGACGAGTGTGCTTGGATACCAGGTTCACGCGCTCCACAATCACTTTACGTGATTCGAGCATTACCTCTAGCACCTTTCCTTGCTGACCTTTGCTTTCACCGGAAATGACCTTAACGGTGTCGCCCTTCTTGATTTTAAGCTTGGGCTGGCTGTTGCTTTTCCTTTCCATTTTACAATACCTCCGGTGCTAGTGAAACGATTTTCATGTATTGCTTTTCGCGCAGCTCCCTTGCAACGGGACCGAAAATACGGGTACCGCGCAATTCATCGTTGGCGTTCAATAGAACTACCGCGTTGTCATCGAAACGGATGTAAGAACCATCGTTGCGACGAACTTCCTTGCTTACCCGCACTACAACCGCTTTAGAGACGGTTCCCTTCTTTACATTGCCTGATGGCAATGCATGCTTTACGGTGACCACGATCTTGTCGCCGAGGGATGCGTAACGCCTGCCCGTGCCACCGAGGACGCGGATGCAGAGCACCTCCTTGGCACCGCTGTTGTCAGCGACCGTGAGTCTGGATTCCTGCTGTATCATTTGTTAAATTGTTTTCTTGGGTGTTGATGGATTATTTCGCTTTCTCGAGGATCTCTACCAATCTCCAACGCTTATTCTTGCTGATGGGACGGGTTTCCATGATGCGTACCTTGTCGCCGATGCCACAGGAGTTACCCTCATCATGAGCCATGAACTTCACAGTCTGGCTGATGAACTTTCCATAGATGGGGTGCTTAACCTTACGCTCAACCATCACGACGATGGAATGCTGCATCTTGTTACTGGATACGATACCGATTTTCTCCTTGCGAAGCGCTCTTTCTACTGACATGATTCCGTTTTGGATTACTTGGTTTGTTGTTGTGCGGACATTCTCTTGTTGTACTCAGTAACCAAACGGGCGATGGCACGGCGCGATGCACGTATCTTCATCGGATTCTCCACTGGGGAAACCGCATGGCTCATCTTGAGCTTGCTGTACATAGCCCTCTCCTGGGCGATCTTCTCACGGATCTCCTCGGTAGTTAGGTCTTTTACAATATCCTGTTTCATGTTGATTGATCTTTTCTCTTGTAATGTATTTTAATTATTGTCCGTCGTAATCACGGCGAACGATGAAACGCGTGGTAACAGGTAACTTCTGTGCGGCCAATCGAAGAGCCTCCTTGGCAGTTGCCATTGGTACTCCATCGGCCTCAAACAAAATACGACCCGGCTTCACTACTGCCACCCAATACTCGGGAGCTCCTTTACCCTTACCCATACGAACCTCTGCAGGCTTTTTGGTGATAGGCTTATCGGGGAATATGCGGATCCATATCTGACCTTCACGCTTCATATAACGGGTAACAGCTACACGGGCAGCTTCAATCTGACGAGCGGTAACCCATGCTGTTTCCAATGATTTCAGAGCAAAAGACCCGAAAGACAATTCGGCACCACGGGTTGCAACACCCTTGGATTTCATCTTGTGCATCTTACGGAACTTGGTCTTTTTTGGCTGTAACATTTCAGTTTATTCTATGAATGGAACTTTACTATTGATTCTTGATTATTGTTTGCCTCCACGTGGTTTGCGGCCGCCATCCCTTCTGTCAGGACGACGATCTCCACGATCGCGGTCACGATCACCTCCAGCTGGAGCTTTTGATTTGGTTTGGCTAGTCATGCCAACGTTTGGCGACAAATCACGCTTACCATAAACCTCAACTTTGCAAATCCAAACTTTCACACCAATTTTTCCATAAGTGGTTTGTGCTTCAGAAATGGCGAAATCTATATCAGCACGGAAAGTGTGCAATGGAATACGTCCTTCCTTGTACTGCTCGGTACGGGCAATCTCAGCACCACCCAAACGACCGGCAACCATAACCTTGATGCCATCAGCACCCATACGCATTGAAGAGGCTACAGCGGTTTTAACAGCACGACGGAAAGAAATACGAGCCTCCAACTGACGGGCGATGCTCTCGCCTACCAATTGAGCATCCAATTCAGGGCGCTTGATCTCGAAAATATTGATCTGAACATCCTTCTTGGTAAGCTTCTTCAACTCTTCTTTAATCTTGTCAACCTCAGATCCGGCCTTGCCAATCACGGTACCAGGGCGGGCCGTGTTGATGGTAACGGTGATGAGCTTCAAAGTACGCTCGATGATGATGCGGGAAACACCACCTTTGGCTAAACGAGCAACCAGGTAATTCCTGATCTTCTCGTCTTCGGCCAATTTGTCGGCGTAATTCTTGCCACCATACCAGTTGGAATCCCATCCACGGATGATGCCTAAACGGTTACCTATCGGGTTACACTTTTGTCCCATGCTTGATCTTCGGTATTATTAATTGTTTTCTTCAGTTGTTGCTGTTTGACCAAGTCCTGATTTGGTATCGAGGATCATGGTAATGTGGTTCGAACGCTTACGAACCCTATGGCCGCGCCCCTGAGGAGCTGTGCGCAATCGCTTCAATTGACGTGCGCTATCTACAAACACCTCTTTCACGTAGAGACTCTCGTCCTCCATGCGTGCGCCTTCGTTTTTAGCCTGCCAATTGGCGAGGGCGGATAACAAAACCTTGCGCAAACGACCGGCAGCCTCCTTGGTGGAGAACTTCAGAGCGTTCAAGGCAAACTCCACCTTCTTACCACGGATCATATCAGCCATAAGGCGCATTTTCCTTGGGGAAGTGGGGCAATTATTCAATTTGGACACGGCGGTCGTCTTTAGGACCTCCTTGCGAGCTTCAGCAGCTAAACGTTTTCTCTTTCCCATGTCAATTATTTCGATGCTTTATCCTTACTACCGGAATGGCCACGGAAATTGCGCGTTGGCGCAAATTCACCAAGCTTGTGACCTACCATGTTTTCAGTCACGTATACCGGAATGAACTTGTTACCGTTGTGAACGGCCAATGTGTGACCCACGAACTCAGGTGCAATCATCGACCTTCTAGACCAGGTTTTAATCGCAGTCCTTTTCTTTGACTGGTTCATGGCGTCAACCTTTTTCTCGAGCTTGAAGTCGATGAAAGGTCCTTTTTTAAGAGAGCGGCTCATTATGTTGGAATGTACTGTTCTTGGTTATTTAGCTTACTTCTTTCTTCTTTCAATGATATAACGATCAGACGGGTGATTCTTGACACGAGTCTTGAGACCTTTAGTGTAAAGACCTTTGCGGCTGCGAGGGTGGCCACCAGAGGCACGGCCCTCACCTCCACCCATCGGGTGATCAACTGGGTTCATGGCTACACCTCGAACACGTGGACGACGGCCCATCCAACGAACACGACCAGCCTTACCATGACTTTCTTTGTTATGGTCAGGATTGGATACCGAGCCGATGGTTGCCATGCACTCAACGAGGATCATTCGAGTCTCACCAGAAGGCATTTTCATCGTGGCGTATTTGCCATCACGAGCAGCCAACTGCGCATATGAACCGGCGCTGCGAGCCATCTTACCACCCTGTGAAGGACGGAGCTCCAGGTTATGAACAACAGTTCCCAATGGAACATCTTTCAATTTCATGGCGTTTCCTACTTCAGGAGTAGCAGACGATCCAGATACAACCTTCATTCCAACAGTCAAACCTGCCGGAGCAATGATGTAACGCTTTTCACCATCAGCGTAGTGAATGAGCGCGATGTTAGCAGTACGGTTCGGATCGTATTCAATAGTGGCAACAGTTCCGGGGATATCGAACTTGTTACGCTTGAAATCAATGATACGCAATTTCATCTTGTGTCCACCACCGATGTAACGCATAGTCATCTTACCGGAGTTATTCCTACCACCAGTGCGACGCTTGGCAACGATTAGTGATTTCTCAGGACGGCTAGCAGTGATTTCGTTGGTCGAAACCACTTGCTTGTGACGTTGTCCGGGAGTTATTGGACGAAGTTTCTTGATAGCCATTTCAGGTCAGTTTCTGCTCAATTAGATATTGCTGTAGAAATCGATGCTGTCGCCCGCTTTCAGGGTAACAATCGCCTTCTTCACGTTTTTAGTACGCCCTTTGGTGAAACCAGTCTTGGTACCACGGGTGCGAGTTTTTCCGTTTTGGTTCATGGTGTTGATATCAACTACCACTACACCGTACATTTCCTCAACAGCCTTCTTGATTTGAATTTTGTTGGCTTTGGGGTTTACTATGAATCCATAACGACCCGACTTCTCGGTTAAACGAGTCATTTTCTCGGTTACGATGGGCTTTTGAAGGATGTTCATTTCGATAAAGTTTTTTCAATAATGGGTAAAGAGGCCTCGATTAGTACAAGACTCTGAGCATTCAGAATATCATATGTATTTAAATCAGAGGCATTTACTACTTTACTATGGCCTAAATTTCGGGAGGACAAATATACGTTATTGTTGGACTCTGGCAGCACAATCAAAGTCTTTTTATTGTTGAGGGCAAGTCCGTTGAGCATATTCACGTAATCCTTGGTTTTAACAGCACCCATTTCAAGGCTGTCTAAAACTGTGATGTTGTTCTCTTTTGCTTTGTAGCTGAGAGCCGATACACGAGCTAGACGCTTAACTTTTTTGTTCAACTTGAAGGAATAGTCGCGAGGGGTTGGACCGAAAACACGACCACCACCAACGAACAATGGCGACTTACGGCTACCCGCACGTGCGCCACCGGTACCCTTCTGACGCTTGAACTTCTTGGTTGTACCATGAACTTCGTTGCGTTGTTTTGACTTGTGCGTTCCCTGACGACGATTAGCAAGAACCTGCTTCACATCAAGGTATATGGCATGGTCATTGGGCTCAACACCGAACACTTCTGGGTTCAATGTCACCTTTCTGCCGGTATCCTTACCGGATGACTGTTTTACTGTAACTTCCATGATCAAATCTCTATTGTAACGTAAGATCCTTTAGCACCAGGTACGGAGCCTTTAACAAGAACCAAATTCTTTTCAGGAATGATTTTAACTATCTGTAGGTTGGCAGTCTTTACACGGTTACCTCCGGTACGACCAGCCATGCGCATACCTTTAAATACGCGTGAAGGCCAAGAGCTCGCACCCAATGATCCAGGAGCACGCAAACGATTGTGCTGACCGTGGGTTTGTCCACCCACACCGCTAAATCCGTGACGCTTTACCACACCTTGGAAACCTTTACCCTTGGATGTGCCGATTACCGCACAGAATGAACCCTCAGTCAGGATTTCAACGGTTACCAAGTCGCCTATATTCAGCTCCTTTTCAAAATCCGAGAATTCCATGACCAACCTCTTAGGGGTGGTACCGGCCTTTTTGAAATGGCCTTTCAACGCAGCGGGAGTGTTTTTCTCCTTGCGCTCACCGAATGAAAGTTGAACGGCAGCATAACCATCCTTGTCGGATGTTTTCACCTGAGTTACTACGCAGGGGCCGGCCTCAACCACGGTGCAGGGAATGTTCACACCTTCTTCGTTGAAGATGCTGGTCATCCCTATTTTTTTTCCGATCAAGCCTGACATTTTATTTCGATGTATTATTTACGATTTGTGATAATTTCAATTTAGAATCTACTACACTTTGATCTCCACCTCTACCCCACTTGGCAATTCCAACTTCATCAATGCGTCAACAGTCTTGGCAGTAGAACTGTAGATATCGAGAAGCCTCTTGTAAGAACACAATTGGAACTGCTCGCGCGCCTTCTTGTTTACGTGTGGGCTGCGCAATACCGTGTAAATCTTCTTCTCGGTTGGAAGTGGAATTGGTCCGTTTACAACCGCTCCGGTAGACTTAACGGTCTTTACGATTTTCTCTGCCGACTTGTCGACGAGATTGAAGTCATATGACTTCAGTTTGATACGGATTCTTTGGCTCATATTGGGTATAAAGAACGATTAGTCGATTGTAATATTAATTGGCTGCAGCCTTGCCCTTTGATTTTGCAATTACTTCTTCAGCGATGTTGCGAGGAGCTTCAGCATAGTGTGAGAATTCCATTGTTGAGGAAGCACGGCCAGAGGTGATGGTACGAAGCTGAGTCACGTATCCGAACATTTCAGAAAGCGGAACTTTTGCTTTTACAACCTGGGCACCAGCTTTGGAGTCCATCCCTTCAACTTGTCCACGACGACGATTCAAGTCACCAACAACGTCTCCCATGTTTTGATCGGGAGTAATTACTTCCAACTTCATGATAGGCTCCAACAATACAGGTTTACAGCTTGGCAAAGACTCGCGGAAAGCAGTACGTGCACAAATCTCGAACGATAATGAATCGGAGTCAACGTTGTGGTATGAACCGTCTATCAGACGAATCTTAAGTGTTTGAAGCGGGTAGCCTGCCAACACACCGTTAACCATGGCGGAGCGGAAACCTTTCTCAACAGCGGGGATGAATTCGCGTGGGATATTACCACCGGTAATCTCATTCACGAACTGAAGACCAGCATTCTTGTCTGTGGGCTCGAAATCTGTATCAACAGGAGAAGCCACAAACTTGATGTCGGCGAACTTACCGCGACCACCTGTCTGCTTCTTATATACCTCACGATGCTCATAAGTGCCATTGATGGCTTCTTTGTAGTTAACCTGAGGAGCACCTTGGTTAACCTCAAC
Source organism: Bacteroidota bacterium (assembly GCA_046340555.1). Classification (GTDB taxonomy): domain Bacteria; phylum Bacteroidota; class Bacteroidia; order AKYH767-A; family OLB10; genus JALRAP01. Next base: position 1,979 of record JBKDSL010000081.1, on the reverse strand, counting down.
TTTGAACTCGCGCTTCATGCGGTCAACAATGATCTCCAAGTGCAATTCACCCATACCGGAGATGATGGTTTGACCAGTTTCCTCATCAGACTTTACACGGAATGTAGGATCCTCTTCGGCCAATTTGCCCAGGGCAACACCCATTTTATCTTGATCTGCTTGTGTTTTTGCTTCGATAGCCAAACCGATAACAGGCTCAGGGAAGTTCATCGCTTCAAGTACGATTGGAGCGTTCTCAGCACACAATGTATCGCCGGTCTTGATATCCTTGAATCCTACTGCAGCACCGATATCACCGGCTTCGATGAATGGAATCTGGTTTTGCTTATTGGCGTGCATCTGGAAGATACGAGAGATACGCTCTTTGTTTCCTGAACGGGTGTTCAATACATAAGAACCCTCATCCAAATGTCCAGCGTAGCAACGGAAATATGCCAATCGACCAACATAAGGATCTGTAGCGATTTTGAATGCCAAGGCAGTGAACGGCTCTTTAGCATCGGGCTTACGAACTACTTCCTCTTCTGTATCGGGGTTAGTTCCCTTGATATTTTCTTTGTCAAGCGGTGAAGGCATCAACTCCATCACCAAGTCGAGCATGGTTTGAACGCCTTTGTTCTTGAAAGAAGATCCACAAACCATTGGAACAACTTTGTTAGCAAGACAAGCTTGACGCAAAGCATCCAGGATTTCACGCTCGGAAATCGAGTTAGGGTCTTCGAAATACTTTTCCATCAACTTCTCATCGAACTCGGCGATTGCCTCGAGAAGTTTTTCACGCCACTCCTTCACCTCATCCAACATATCATCAGGAATAGGCACTTCAGTAAAAGTCATGCCCTTGTCCTGCTCGTTCCAAACGATTCCACGGTTGTTGATCAAATCAACCACACCTTTGAAATTGTCTTCAGCACCGATTGGCAACTGAAGAGGTAATGGATTTCCACCTAAAACCTCGCGAACCTGCTTTACCACATTCAAAAAGTCGGCACCAGCACGGTCCATTTTATTTACGAAACCGATACGGGTTACGTTATAATTGTTAGCAAGACGCCAATTGGTTTCCGACTGAGGCTCTACTCCGTCTACAGAAGAGAAAAGGAAAACCAAACCATCCAATACACGCAATGAACGATTCACCTCAACAGTGAAATCCACGTGGCCGGGGGTGTCAATGATATTGAGCTTGTATTTTTCGTTACGGTAGTTCCAAAAGCATGTAGTTGCAGCGGAGGTGATGGTGATTCCACGCTCCTGCTCCTGGGCCATCCAATCCATGGTGGCGGCACCATCGTGCACCTCACCGATCTTATGAACCACACCAGTATAATACAAGATACGCTCGGTGGTAGTCGTCTTTCCCGCATCAAGGTGGGCGGCGATACCGATATTCCTTACGTACCTGAGGCTTTTAATGTCTTGTGCCATTGGGGTCTGTTACTTGTCTGCTGTTTGTTGTCTACTATTATATTAAGCCCTGAAGTGAGAGAATGCCTTGTTAGCTTCAGCCATTCTGTGGGTATCATCCTTCTTTTTAACGGCTGCGCCTTCGCCTTTGGATGCGGCTATGATCTCACCAGCTAATTTGTCGCGCATTGACTTTTCGTTACGCTTGCGGGCAAACGTAATGAGCCATTTCATACCTAAAGCATTGCGACGATCAGGTCGAATTTCACTTGGGATTTGGAAAGTTGCCCCACCTACACGACGGCTTTTAACCTCGACGGTTGGAGAAATATTACCTAATGCTTTTCTGAACATTTCCAGTCCGTTTTCCTTGGTGCGGTTTTCAACCACATCGATGGCATCATAAAAAGTCTTGAAGGCGGTACTCTTCTTACCGTCATACATCAGACTGTTCACAAAACGGGTTACCAAAGTGTCGTTAAACTTTGGATCTGGAAGCAGAATTCTCTTTTTTGGCTTAGTTTTCCTCATGACAGGAATTTATGGGGAATGTTGATTATCTTAATAATATT
>JBKDSL010000080.1:0-5319 GCA_046340555.1 Bacteroidota bacterium | reverse complement strand
CGGCTCTTGTGAGAAACCTGATTATGGTCAATCCTTGTAGTTCTGGACTGGAAATGGGATCCATTTGGTGTCATCTCCAAAAAGTTTATCGATGTATTCCTCCATCTCCACCAAATTTCGAGGTGGTTCGGCATCGTAATGGTGCACTCGTTTGACTTTTCCTTTGAATCGCACCTCCACATATACGGTTGGGAAATCGGTGAGATAAGGATTGCGGTATTCGTTGTTCAATTCAAAGAATCGCAACTTTTCAGCTCTAGTGCCAATACCTTCCAATGTGCTCCGGTCGATAAAGGTGAAATGATTACCCAATGGCTTCACATGCTCGTTACCTTCATACACTACACAGCCCGAACGATAAATACTAATGGAGTAAACAGGACAAGCCCCAAAGCAGCGGGTTCGCTCCAAATATGCGATTAATGAATCGGATTGGTTACCTGGAAAGAATACATCTTCTTTGGACGTTGCTTGTTTGCTGATTTGATTTGATGGCTTACATGCAATGAATGCCGCAACCATTAAAAGGCAAAACCAAACGCTGGCAATTCGCATCCGGATTATTTCTTGGGAGGCTTCATGCCGCGATCTTTAGCCATCTGCTCCAACTTCTGTTGGAACTTGGATTTCGTTTGCGGCTTCTTCTTGTTCTCCTGAATCTTGGCATGGATTGCATCCTCATTTACCGCCAATTTGAACAAATATTGTTGACCGAACGAAATCACATTCGCCAAGAAGTAATAATAGCTAAGTCCGGAGGAGAAGTTATTGAAGATCCCCAAGAACATCACCGGCATCAAATACATGATCCACTTCATTTGTGGATTTTGCGCCGTCATCTGCATGTTCATGTGCGTGTACATGATGGTAGAAACCGTCATCAGAATGGTAAACAAACTCACGTGATCGCCATAAAAAGGAATGGTGAATGGCAGATTCAATATGGAGTCATAGGTCGATAAGTCGTCGGCCCACAAGAAACTTTCCTGTCGCAATTCAATAGACGCTGGAAAGAAACGGAACATGGCAATGAGAATAGGCATCTGCAACAGCATGGGCAAACAACCACCTAAAGGATTCACACCAGCCTTGCGGTACATAGCCATCATCTCCTGCTGCGACTTCATTGGATCTTCCTTGTGCTTGGCTTGAATCTCTTCCACCTCTGGCTTCAGCACCTTCATCTTGGCTGTAGACAAATAGGCCTTATAGGTCAAGGGCAACAACATCAACTTGATAACAATCGTAAGAATAAGAATGATGATTCCGTAATTGAGATCGAATTGATTCAGGAAATTGAAGATGGGTATCACCAGAAACTTGTTCACCCATCCGAATATCCCCCATCCTAATGGAACCAATTTTTCCATACCCACCTCATAAGACTTGAGTGTTTGGTAATGGTTCGGCGCAAAATAGAACGACATGTCAAATGTCTCATAAGGCTTGTGGCTGAACGGAATGGTTATCCCTGCCTTCATGAATTTGGCCAGCGAGTCGAAATCCTCGTAATGCACCACAGACAACTTCGTTGGCTTTTCAAATCCGTTTTTAGCAATCAATGTGGTGTTGAAGTACTGCTGCTTGAATGAAATCCATTGAACCCGTGTAGTAAGATCCTTTTCATCATCGGATGTCTCTGAAAGATACTCAGCCTGTTCGTCTGGGTATTTGTAATACACAGTTGAGTTAGTCGCCTCGGCCGCCTGGGCCTTCTCCTTCTTATATATATTCTGCTGCCAATCCAACTCAACATAATTCAAGTTGGGAGCAATTACCTTATCCATTCCAGAAAACGCCATTCCGAAATCCAACTTGAATCCGGTCTTCGGGAGTTTGTAGGTATGCTCCAAATAAGAATCGCCAGCATAAAGACGATACGTGATAACTCCTGCAGCCTCCTTGTGTTTGATAAAATGGAAGTCGGATGTATTGATGTTTTTATTCTGAGAGAAGAACGCGAAATTGAAGCGTGTGCTATCGCTCTCAAACAACACCAATGGCTTTCCGTTGAATGTCTTGTATTTCTTCAATTCAACTGCATAGACGCGACCACCTTTATTAGTGAACTTGACCTTGATTTCGTCATTCTCCAAATAAGAAAACTCTTCTTTACCGTCAGCAGCAGCAGCGAAAAGTCCAAAACGGTTTTGCAACTCGATTGATTTCAACGAATCGCCGGAAACGGTTGTGTCCGTAATAACGGCTTGCAATGCAGGTGATGCGGTATTGGCATCCACATTGACTGGCATTGTTGGCTTCGGGGCTTTTTCAACGGCGGCGATGGAATCCCGTACCTGTTGCTGTCGTGCTTGTTCTTCTTTAGAAGGAGCATTCCAGATGCTGAATGTGATCAGCACTGCTCCCATTAATAAAAGTCCTATGATGGAATTACGATCCATAATTTTAGTGTGATGGGCGAAAGTTAGAATGAATGGTCTGCTTAACGCGAATGTTCGAGAGCAGCCTTGATGAATTTCACAAAGAGTGGATGGGGGTTCTCTACGGTACTTTTGTATTCGGGGTGAAACTGCACACCGATGAACCAGGGATGATTTTTGATTTCAACGATTTCAACCAAGTTGCTATCGGGATTGATGCCGGATGGAATCATACCCGCATCTTCGACCTTCTTAAGGTACTTGTTATGGAAGTCGTATCTGTGGCGAGGACGCTCCATGATGCGCTGCTTGCCATAAACTCCAGCAGCCTTGGTATTCTTTCCGACGGTACAGGGGTATTCGCCTAAGCGCATGGTGCCTCCCTTGCGAGTGACTTTCTTCTGATCCTCCATGATGTCGATGACTGGATACTTGGTGTCGGCATTCATTTCAGTGGAGTGGGCATCAGTCATTCCCAAAACGTTCCGGCTGAATTCGATTACGGCGCATTGCATGCCCAAACAAATTCCCAGGAATGGGATTTTGTTTTCTCGCGCATAGCGGATGGCCCTGATTTTCCCCTCAATGCCACGGTCACCGAAGCCGGGGGCCACCAATATACCATGCAGATTCCGCATTTTGTCTGCCACATTGCCTTCATCAACCTTGGAGGAGTGAATCCAATCAACCACCACTTTGGTTTCATTTGAAACACCTGCGTGTATCAATGCCTCCGCAATGGATTTATAGGCGTCTTTGAGTTCGATATATTTTCCAATAAGACCGATACGGATTTCCGAGGTTGGGTTTTTCAATTTACCCAGGAAGCTCTTCCAGCTCTCCATATCGGGCTCATGCCGCATGGGCAACTTGAGCTTCGACAATACTACTTTGTCGAGTTGCTCCTTGAGCATCAACAACGGAACATCATAAATGGTGGAGGCATCAATGGATTCGATGACTGCATTGACATTCACATTGCAAAACAGTGCGAGCTTGCGGCGAATGTCGGCATTCACCGGCTTCTCGGATCTACAAACCAGAATATCTGGCTGCACACCATACTCGAGCAGTGTTTTAACAGAATGTTGGGTAGGTTTCGTTTTGAGTTCGCCGGTTACCGTAAGGTAAGGCAATAAAGTAAGGTGTATGACCGCACAACTGGAACCGTGCTCCCAAATCATTTGCCTCACCGCTTCGATGAAAGGCAGCGACTCGATATCGCCTACTGTTCCACCGATTTCAGTGATTACGATTTCAAACTTGCCGGTATCACCTAACAATTGGATACGGCGTTTTATTTCATCGGTGATATGCGGAATCACCTGTACGGTTTTTCCCAAATAGGCGCCTTCGCGCTCCTTATTGATGACGGTTTGATAAATCCTTCCAGTGGTGACGTTGTTCGACTGAGATGTTGGAACATTCAAAAAACGTTCGTAGTGTCCCAGGTCCAAATCGGTCTCAGCTCCATCGTCGGTCACAAAACACTCACCGTGCTCGTAGGGATTGAGCGTACCAGGATCAACATTGATGTAGGGGTCGAGCTTTTGGATGGTGACGGAGTAGCCACGAGCCTGTAAAAGTTTGGCAAGCGAGGCGGAAATGATGCCTTTGCCAAGGGATGATGACACGCCACCCGTTACGAAAACGTATTTTACTGGGGAGCTTTTGTGATCTACCATGTGGATACGGTCAAAAGTAGGGTTTTAAATGTTGGTAAGGTTATGCCATGTTTGAATAAACAGCCTGCACATCATCATCGTCCTCGATTTTTTCAATCAAGGCTTCAACTTCGGCTGTTTGAGCCTCATCCAGCTGCACGGTATTGGTGGGGATGCGAAGCAACTCGGTGCTGGTTACCTACATCTTTTTCTCTTCCAAAGCTTTTTGCATTCCGCCATAGTTTTGGAAGGATGTATAGATGTAAATCTCGCCGTCTTCCTCAAAAACCTCCTCAGCACCGAAGTCGATGAGCTCCAACTCCAAGTCTTCGATATTCAAATCATTCTTAGGTAGCTTGAAGATGCCTTTGCGCTCGAAAAGGAAATCCAGTGAGCCTGTTTTGCCCAAGGCACCTTCGGCACGCGAGAAGTACATGCGGATATTGGCAACGGTGCGTGTGTTGTTGTCGGTGGCACACTCTACCAATATGGCGATTCCGTGTGGACCGTATCCTTCATACACGACTTCGTCGTAGTTCTCGGTATCCTTTGAAACAGCGCGCTTGATGGCAGAATCAACCCGGTCTTTAGGCATGTTAACAGCCTTCGAGTTCTGTATGGCCATCCGCAAGCGGGGGTTGTTAGCCGGTTCGGGGCCGCTTAGCTTTACAGCGATGGCGATCTCCTTACCTATGCGGGTAAACTGCTTAGCCATTTTGGCGTAGCGGGCAAACATCTTATGCTTCCGCTTTTCAAATATGCGTCCCATGTATATTGTGTTATTGACGGCCTCAAATTTAGCAAGAATGCTGAAGCCCTCCCACCAAAATCATCGCAAAATTAACCTCCAACCGATTTTACATCAGTTTGATTATCAGTGTTTTTTTATAAACCCTTGGACATGAATTCCAAAATAAGCGACTACTTGCATTTGATTCAATTAATTGATTACCTTTGCCATCCTTAAAAATCACATTAGATCAAATGATCATAGTACCCATCAAGGAAAACGAAGCGATCGACAAGGCGCTCAAAAAGTTCAAGAAGAAGTTCGAAAAGACCGGTGTTGTTCGCGCTTTGCGTGCACGTGCCGCTTTTGAAAAGCCCTCAATTACACGTAGAACCGTGGTAAAGAAGGCTATTTATCGCGACGCTCTTCGTGCTGCCGAGTCCATCGGTAAGTAACTTTTCAAAACACTCCCCTTTCCCCTTCCCAGTATGCTTATATTTGGGCAAAGCCCCAGTGCATGCTTGTTAGAAGGTTTTTATCCCAC
>JBKDSL010000079.1:0-12252 GCA_046340555.1 Bacteroidota bacterium | reverse complement strand
GTAGAAACCTGATCCTTGGTTTGACCCTGTGACGCTCACAAGGTCGTTGATGGTGTATGGATAACTTACACCGGAGCTGTTCCTGCGTAAACGTGGTGAGTTGAAGCCGAAATTGGTGTTATTGACGGCAGAGTTGGTCGTGAGCGAGTAGGTTCCTGGTGTTAATGGGAAGTTCAGCGTAACACGTGAAGAGTCTATGGGGATGTTTACCAACAAGCTTTGGATAACGTTGTTGCCTGCATCACGTAATTGGATTTCGCGGTTGCCAGGTGTGTCGGTGTAAACTTTGGCTGAAACCAATGTGCATGGGTTAATAACAGTGAAGTTCAAGGCTGCATTGGTGGTGTTCCCGCTATATAAGGAGGTTCCTGAATGGGATATGATTCCAGTATATGCTGTTGGACCAACGTAAACGGTTGCTTGATCTACCCAATAGGTTGTAGAGACAGTCAATACCGGAGTTGTAAATGTGTTCCCTGTTCCCACAATATTTCCTCCGGCTTGCTGGTCATACCAACTTAAATTGATGCCGGTTGCTGAAAGCTGCAGGGAAGATGGATTGGGTCCAGTTGTACCAGATGCAACGGGAGTTGGAGCTGGAAGCACATCCACCACAACGGATGCTGAAGAGAATGTTCCGCAAACGCCTTGAATGGCTACCGAGTAGCTGCCGGTTTGGGTTACAACAACTGATTGGGAATTGGAGCCGTTTGTCCAAGCATAGCCAGAGGCAGGTGAACTAGTCAATGTTACTGACTCCCCTTGGCAGAAGTTGAGTTCACCGCTAACCGAAACGGTTGGGGTTTCATCGGGATTAAGTTCAACTATTTTGTTAGCGGAAATGGAAGAGCATCCTGACGCATCTGTTACCATAACATTGTATGCACCGGGTTGGCTAACTGTGATTGATTGGCTTGTTGAGCCGTCTTGCCAAAGGTAAGAGGCAAATCCAGCAGGTGCCGTAAGTGTGGCGGATTGTCCAGTACAGATAATGGCGTTTCCTGAGATAATATTTCCAGTGATTGCACAACTGTTTTCTACCACATGTACAAATTGGTTGGAAGCAAGGTTTGTAAGGGTTGATGTAGTTCCGGAAGTGAACCATACAACAGCGGAATCAACTTGTGTATGGATTCCCAGTCCGAAGTGCAATTGCGATGAGTTACATGTTCCATAGCTCTCACCTGCTCTTACTTCTCTTACTTGGATTCCCCATGGGCCGTAAATAGTGACACGACTTCCAATTGCACCCTTTTCACTAGCGGTTCCCTCTAAAGTGAATGCGATGAAGTTGTTTGAATTTCGTTCGTTGAGATAAAGCACGTCATCAAATTGGTTAGATGGCGATTGGTAAATGTCGCCGTAGGAAGCGAACACATCCACAAATCCATCATGGTTGAGATCGCCGGTGGCGAATGACACCATTCCGTTGTTAGCAAAGACACCAGTACGACGGGTGAAGGTCATGTTGCCATTGTTATGGAAGTAGAGCCACTCAGTTCCTGCAATCAGGATATCTAGGTATCCATCGTTGTCAAAGTCCTGCATTACTGATTCGATGGGAGTAATGTTGAAGTTACCGATTCCAGTGTTGAGAGCTTCCGTATAGTTCCCGGTTCCATCATTGATAAAAATCTGATTATTATAATCATGATTGGTCAACAACAGGTCTAAATCACCATCATTGTCCAAGTCCCCGAAACTGGAGGTCCATGTCTGCCAACCGATGTTGATACCGAAATCAGCGGCTCGCTCGGTATAAGTGTTGTTTCCATTGTTTACGAACAAGCGATTGATGCGTCGCTGGTCGGTGGGGCTGGATGTACTCTGTCTGCAATGTGGCACATAAAGGTCCAAATCTTGATCGTTATCGAAATCTATCCATGAGCTTCCATAGTTGCCTGAATCATATGGGTCATTACCGTAAAACATACCAGGGTTTACAGCAAAATTCACAAATGTGGAAGGGTTAAGGTTACCAGCTCCGTCATTCAAATAAAGTTTGCTTACATCATTGTCATCACAGCAAAACAAGTCGATCCATCCATCATTATTCATGTCGCAGAAAGTAGCGTTTTGCAGGAAGAAACCTGATTGCGCAAGCAATGTGTTGGTGAAGGTTATATTTCCTCCCGTATTGAATAATTTAACAAGACGAATGCCGCCAGTCCCGTCAGCAATAACGTCTTTCCAACCGTTCTTGTCCACATCTGCCATCGTCATCGCCCATGCGCTTCCGCCGCCGATATCGGTGATCATCTGATGGTAAAAACTGCCGTCACGTTGTTGAAGTTCCAAATTGATGATATGGCCCTGGTCCATGCGAACAATGTCATCCAGTCCATCGCTGTTGACATCCACAACGGTTACAGCGCAACCACTTCGGGTATTGTTGGCCAAGGTATTGTTGGCATTGATGAAAGAAACCGATTGGGCAAACAGGTTTCCTAAAGGAAGCAGGCATACCGTAATTGTTGCAGCCATTTTTGGTAATTTGAATCTCAGCGTTGTTATTTTGTTTTAGGTTTTATTTTCAGGGTTTTATTTTATTTCAGGGGTTATAAATCGCTTGTTCTCACAATCGCATTACTCTAATGGATTTGCTACCTAACCGGGTGGTTACCCTGACTATGAAAACTCATGTCGCATCAGGTAGTTGAAATTGATTTCTGTTTCCAGCATGTCCAATGTTTTTAAGGAAATATTTTTTCCCGGATGCGTCAAACGCTTCCATTCTGACTATCTGGTCCTGGTTAGGGATTTCAACCGAAATGATACCATCTCGGGTGAATGTAGGAGAAACTTTTATGGATTTATCAGAATAATTGGAAAGGGCTGTCAACACATCTATGGTGCTATCGGAGGCTACTAATACAGGTGTTTTGTCGGCCGCATTGTACATATTGCGGAAGGTGTCGATATGGCTGCTGTTGTAGGTGAACATTTCATCGAGCCATTTTGGTGGTACGGATTGGTAATACAATCTCGCACTCACATTTATGTTTCCTAATAAACCAGCCACAGGCACTTTGAACTGCACAAAATCGCTACCAGTTCCTTCCACTCCATTAAGCTTGTTGAAATCAGCATCCGCTAACGCGTCGGCAGAAACCTTCACGGTATCATAAACGGGCGATGCGGTAGTGAATCCCTCTGGCGGGATACGATTGTCTTTTAGCAACAAGGCAGCCCTGGCTAGAACGGAGGTGAATTGTCCGTTAACATCACCCATAGCCATTTCGTAAATTTGACTTGTGTGGTTTTGGCTTATGGTGGTGTAGTGGGGATTGAATTGAGGGTTTTCTCCAACAACACGGTAGTTGGGGTCGAAAATGCCTGATTGGAAAACGGTATCTCCATTTGCGTCGGTAACCACGAATTGCAGTACGGCCCTGCGTCCAGGGTAACCTGACGGGAATTTGTGTCCCGCCTTGTTTCGAATCTTTACTCGGTAATAGGCTGTGTCGGGGGTAAGTCCGTCATTAATCAATTCAAACTCGACTGATTTTTGTTTCAGCATATCTGTAGTTGCTGCGATTGAAGAGTCCAGGTTTGCATCGCTAGCCGTAACACCCAAAGCTGCTTTGTTGTTTTTTATGAGATTAAGCATGAAGCTATTTGCTCCTGCGAATGTGTGTTGGTTAAATGGGAATCTTGGCTGCAGGGTGATGTAGCCGTTGGCAATTACAATGGCATCAGCCAATCGAGGCATGTGGCAAGATTGGCAGGTTGTAGATGTGCCGGCAAAGCTGGAGTTTAGGTATTCATGGTAAGTAGCTTGCTCCACGAATGTGCTTCCAGTGTAATTTCCAGCCAAATCGATGGTTTCGGTGATGAGTGTGTGGCAAGGGGAGCAAACAGAGGATTCGTCCATGTGCGGACTATACACCGGTGTGTACCCCTCATATAGCTGCATTGGTCCGGCGAATGGTCCTGGAAACGGTCCGTAAATCTGTCGTGTGGTGTCGAATGGTATATCACCGGAAAACGTATTGCCAACATTGGGTGAGATTGTGTGGCAACCTGCGCAAGAAACTCCATCTAAACCTAAGGTGTCATTCAATAAATCCGAAAGCGTAAAGTGGGTGGCGCCTCCATAAATGGCGTTGTAATGTCCCATGGGAGCATGGCATGAGGTGCATTTAGATTCCAATGCATTGCTATGTGCAGGATTTACCAATGACTCGTGGCTCACTTTTGCTCTCCAAAGTGGGTCCTTTGCACTCAAGGCCATCATACTTCCCTCCCAACGGTCGAAAAGGTTCACATCTTGTCCGTTCTCATCAATGTTTGATTGCATCAATGTATCGTAACCGTGACATCCTCTGCAGGAATTGGAGGGTTGAAAATACTCGCCAGGTCCGATAGGCGTGGATCCCATTTGTTGATACAACTCTAACTCCTCCTGCGAATGGAATGACTTTTGGGCATCCATGCGGACGGTGAAATTACTCAATAACAACACGGCGACCAGCAGTCCCGACAGCACTAGAATTCTCTTCATATTGAAAACTTATCCTTGCGTGTCTTGTGGTTAGGATCTTGCTTAATTAATAGTATGGCTAAAATAAGGTATACCTTTTTGTTTTCAAAGAGTGTTCGAATACTTTCATGATTCTTTTTGATCCCTTTTTACTTTCCCAACAAAATATATTGTTTTTCAGCACTTTTGTAAAACCTTTACGACCTTGACTATGCATCCTCCAGTTGATTTGGGAAACGCTTTTCGTTCCATTGTTTCTGAAGCATCTTCTCCATTATTCAGAATCATGTGGGTTTTTGGAGCTGATACTCCACAGCGGCGGCATTTCGATAACAATATCATTGCCTTTCATATTGGGCAGGGCTACTTCCTTTCCGTGGCGCACAACCTTCGCACCGAATGCCCATTGGTTAGAAGTATGCCCGAATCGGTTTTTGACCAACGATTGGCTCCATTATTGAGTGAGTCCCAACGTTCACACCTCGAGCGGTGCTACGTGGCCGATAGCACCAACGGTGTGAGATTCTTGGAGTTGCATGATCCCTCATTGGCGAACGGAATTACGGAAACTTTTCGTTCTTCAGGTTTTGATACCAGATGGGTTGGTTTGGAGGGAAACGGTGTTTGCAGCCCACATTTGATTTTGCAATTTCAAGAACCGGGGTTTTTTGGGGATGACGAAGTTGCTGACTCTTTCCCGGAGTATTCCAGGTTCTACGAAAGTCATATTCAAAGGCACACTTTTTTGATGGAACTTGAATTGGTACAGGCATTTTACTCATCAGATATCGCACTTTATAGAGTCAAGCCTGCTTTCCGCAATTTCATTGAAAAGCTTCCCGTATTAGACATCGATTTCTCGATGATGGAGGAGGGGGCAGGTAAGCTTTATTGCTTGCAAAGTTCTCCCGGAGGATTTTTGGGGAGATTGCTTAATACCGCTAGTTTGGAAGGGTATTTAGACCAGCACCAGGTCTTTCACGATCGGATTGGCGGAAATTATATTTTGGAGGGATTTCGCTACCTGATTCGAGGGTATTTCCGCTTTGGGTCAAGCGGAGCCCCTTATTTGATATTCGATCCCGAAACGGGGACTTTCAAGGCCAATGCTGTGCAGAGTGAGGCCAGTCCTGTTCAGCTTTCAATCAACCATTCTAGGGATGGCAATTTCCAATATGTGAATGCCATTGCATCTCCTTTGCTGTTGATTGAAAAGGAGATAAAAAGCATTATGGCCGGAGCCGTTTGATATTATCCGTTGGTACGGATGGCCTCAACGGGGTCTAAACGGGAAGCAGTGTAGGCGGGAACAAAACCCGAGATAATTCCGATAAAGGCGGAAATGCCTAAACCCATCAGGATGTTGTATAAGGACAGAGTTAAGTCGAAATCTATGGTGGCCGAAGCGACTTGAGTCAATAGGAATACGATAATCAGACCCATGGCGCCACCAATCAAACTCAGTGTAACGGCCTCCGACAGGAATTGCACCATGATGAAGTAATTTTTGGCGCCTAATGATTTTTGGATGCCTATTTGGTTGGTCCTTTCCCTGACCGATACAAACATGATATTCGCAATTCCGAATCCTCCCACAAGAATTGAAAAGCCTCCTATGATCCATCCTGCCAAACCTACTACTCCGAACAGGTTTCCGACTTGATTTGAGAGCAACTTGGATTCATTGAGTGCGAAATCATCCTCTTCCATGGGTCTCAGTTGTCGGATCGAACGCATAACACCTCGAAGCTCATCTATAAGCTCGTCGTTGGAGACTCCGGGTTTGCCTTTCACTTGGATGGCAGGTCTAAAATTATCGGAATCGATGTTTACAATGTTCCGCACATAATTAACGGATACTAAAGCAGTATTGTCCAAACTGCCCATATCTATTACGCTACTCCCTTCTTTTTTAAAAACGCCAATGACTTCAAGTTTACGGCCATCAGCCCGGATAGTTTTGCCTACGGCTTCCTCGTTACCAAAAAGTGACTCTTTTAAGGTGTGTCCCAAGATGGCGACGGCTCTTCCAGACTCCGATTCGTGTTCAGTAAAGTATCGTCCATCCTCCAAATCAAAAGACTTGATCATGTCATACTCATGTGAAACAGCCGATATGGCCGCGTTCTCCACAGACGACGATTTATAGCGGATGGTTTTTCCTGAAATACTCAACTCGAAGCACAGGTATAGAGCAGCGTTGGAGCGGTCTCGGACCGTTTCCATCTCGTTATATTTCGGATTGGGTCGTTGCCAGTATTTCCACCAAGGGTAATCGGACCCAAACGTCCACGGCCATTTTTGTACGTAAACAACATTGTCGCCCAACGACTCAACGCTGCTCCTCACATTCTTTTCCAAGGAATCAACCACGGTGAAAACGATGATTATGGTGAAGATGCCGATGGTTATACCCAAAAGGGAGAGCACCGTTCGAAGCCTGTTGGCAGAAAGGGCATGAAATGCGAACAAAATGCTTTCGCGTATTAGTTTCCAAAATAACAGCATCGGAAGATGATTGGTTCTTCAAAGGTAGTCATTGGCAAACACCCAACAAGTCGTTTTTGATTCGATTGCTGACCGGTTTTTGTTTGATTGAATTAAGGTCATGGAATGGTCTTTTATTTGTCAACATCTGCTCATAACTGCAAATCCGAAGCCTTGCCATTGGCTAATTTAGTGCACTAAAACCAATTGTTATGTCCGAGTCTTTGATGTCTATACGCACTGCGCTAATTTCAGTCTATCACAAAACCGGTTTGGAGGATTTGGCTCGTGGTTTAGATGCTCGTGGCGTAATGCTTTTTGCCACCGGTGGAACCTATGATTTTATCAGGAATCTGGGAATTCAAGCCACGCCCGTAGAAGATATCACTGAGTTTCCATCCATACTGGGCGGTCGAGTGAAAACGCTGCATCCCAAGATTTTCGGGGGCATTTTGAACCGTAGAAACGATCCATCAGACCAGCAGGAGTGTGAGGAGTATCAAATCCCTTCTATTGATTTGGTCGTAGTCGATTTATACCCCTTTTCTGATACATTGAAATCGGACGGAAGTGAATCTGAAATCATCGAAAAAATCGATTTCGGAGGTGTTTCGCTGCTTCGTGCTGCTGCCAATAATTTACTTTTATTTACTGTGATGTCTTCTTACACGCAATATGGATCATTGTTGTCCCACCTTCAAGATAACAATGGGCTTTGCTCTGAAGCGTTCCGTAGGGTGTTAGCCGCCAAGGCTTTTGAGACCACATCTGGTTATGATCGGCTAATCGGCCATTGGACTTTAACAGGAGAATCTGAAATTGTTGAACTGCCAGGTGGTTCAGGCACATCCTTAAGGTATGGCGAGAACCCGCACCAGAAAGGTGTTTTTTACGGTCTACTTGATGAGGTTTTTGTGCAATTATCGGGCAAGGAACTCTCTTACAACAACCTTTTGGATATCGATGCAGCCATTTCACTGGCGGGTGAATTCCAGGAACCTATGGCGGCAGTGGTCAAGCACAATAACGCTTGCGGTGTGTCGTCGGGCCCTGATTCGATGACGAATTGGAAAAGGGCTCTGGATTCGGATCCGGTATCGGCTTTTGGAGGAATTATCATCATAACATCTGAAATTGATTTGCCTTTGGCTGAGGATATCGGTAAATTGTTTTTCGAGGTGTTGATTGCACCTAGCTTCACACCAGAAGCCTTGGTGTTTCTGAAATCCAAAAAAAATCGCATATTATTGAACCTTAATAATATACCAAGGCCAAAAGGATTATTGAGGTCTGTTCTGAATGGAGTGTTATGGCAGTCTTCGGATGACAAAACTGAGGTCGGTTCCGATTTGAAGCCTGTTACCAAGGTTGCGCCAACAACCCAGCAGATATCAGACATGTTGTTTGCCAATCGTATTGTGAAGCATTCCCGTTCAAACACAATTGTGCTGGCCAAAGACAATCGATTGTTGGCTGCTGGAGTTGGACAAACCTCGAGGGTGGATGCATTACAGCAAGCCATCGAAAAGGCACAGCGATTTGGTTTGGATTTAAATGGGGCTGTTATGGCTTCCGATGCATTTTTCCCTTTTCCAGACTGTGTAGAGATTGCAGGAAAGGCCGGGATCAAGTCAATCATTCAGCCAGGCGGATCGTTGAAAGACCAGGATTCAATCAACAAATGCGATGAAATGGGCCTGGCTATGGTGCTCACGGGTTTCCGGCACTTCAAGCATTGATTTTTTTGCAAGTAACAGCCTCGGTTTTTAAGTTATTACTTCACTATCTTTACACCGATGAGCCAATGCTCATCTGGAAAAAGCGCAATCATTCGAAATGGGATTATTCGACTTCCTCACCCAAGAGATAGCCATCGACCTTGGAACGGCAAATACGCTGATAATAGCAAACGACAAAGTTGTGGTGGACGAACCGTCCATCGTAGCAATGGACCGTATGTCGGGCAAAGTTCTTGCTGTAGGTAAACAAGCCATGATGATGCATGGTAAAACACACGAGAACATCAAGACCATTCGTCCACTTAAGGATGGTGTGATTGCCGATTTCGATGCTGCTGAACATATGATCCGTGGTATGATCAAGATGATCAATCCCGGACGCAGGCTTTTCACACCATCTTTGAAGATGGTTATCTGCATTCCATCGGGCATCACAGAAGTGGAAAAGCGCGCCGTTCGCGATTCTGCGGAACATGCAGGTGGTAAAGAAGTATACTTGATTCATGAGCCTATGGCCGCAGCCATTGGTATCGGCATTGATGTTGAAGAGCCTATGGGTAACATGGTGATTGACATCGGTGGAGGTACAAGTGAAATCGCGGTTATTGCTTTGGGTGGAATCGTCTGTGACCAATCCATCCGCGTTGCGGGTGACGGATTCACGACCGATATATGGGATTACATGCGTAGGCAACACAATATCTTGATCGGTGAGCGTTCAGCTGAGAAAATCAAGATTGAAGTTGGATCTGCTTTGCCTGAACTCGAAAATCCTCCGCCAGACTTTGCAGTGCATGGCCGTGATTTGATGACAGGCATTCCCAAAGAAATAACTGTTTCCTACTCGGAAATTGCCCATGCGCTCGATAAATCAATTTCCAAAATCGAGGAAGCTATTTTGAAAGCGCTGGAGATGACTCCTCCCGAGTTGTCTGCAGATATATATCGAACCGGAATTTATCTCACAGGTGGCGGTGCCTTACTCCGCGGATTGGATAAGCGCATCTCAATTAAAACGAAACTTCCCGTTCATGTCGCCGAAGACCCGTTGCGTGCTGTTGTGCGTGGCACGGGAATCGCTTTGAAGAATATCGACAGGTTCAAATTCCTGATCCCATGATAACCTGGGCTCTGTCTGTTAAACCAGGGCCTCAAATAAAGAGATGAAAAGGCTTTTTCAACTGCTTTGGAATAACAATTTCACATTGCTTTTCTTATTCCTATGGTTCTTTTGTCTGTATCTGGTATTTCTCAATAATAGGTTCCAGCAGGTTTACATTGTCAACTCATCCAATAATGTTGCTGCTTTTGTACTCGAGTCAATGCACGAGGTTTCCGAGTATCTAAGTTTGAAGGAAACCAACGCCAGTCTGTCAAGGGAGAATGCCGAACTGCGAGGCAAATTAGCCTCCAATTTCTACACGCTTTCGGTAAGGGATAGTCAGGTAAGTGATTCTGCTTTCATCCAACAATATACCTACACCACAGCGCGTGTGGTAAACAGCACCATCAACCGAAGGAATAATTATCTCACACTCGACAAGGGATCCCAGCAGGGTATAAAACCCGATATGGGCGTTATTTCCAGCGATGGCGTTGTAGGTATTGTAAAGGATGTATCAGAGCATTATTGCACGGTAATGTCTTTGCTGCACAAGAACAGCAGGGTGAGTACCCGATTCAAAAAGAGCAATTACTTTGGTTCTGTGATTTGGAGCGGTGAAGACAGCAGAAAAGCCGAGCTTTTGGAAGTTGCAAAGCACGTGAAATTCAAAAAAGGTGATACTTTGGTTACCACGGTCTTTTCTACCGTGTTTCCAGAAGGTGTTCCCGTAGGCACCGTATCA
Organism: Bacteroidota bacterium; assembly: GCA_046340555.1. GTDB lineage: Bacteria > Bacteroidota > Bacteroidia > AKYH767-A > OLB10 > JALRAP01. The sequence continues at coordinate 1,696 of JBKDSL010000079.1, read as the reverse complement.
GAATTTGAATTGGAGGACGATGCGAATTTTTACAAGATTGACATAAAGCTCGCGACCGACTATGCCCGTCTGTCGCATGTTTATATTGTTAAGAATCTGCTCAAAGACGAGCAGCGTAAACTGGAAATGGAAAGCACTACTTCCGATGATAACTGACCTGATCCGATATGTGATTTCATTTTTCGTTCTGTTGTTGATACAGGTAACAGTTCTCAATAACATCCATTTAGGTGGATATATCAATCCTTTCATTTACGTTATGTTCATCCTGATGCTTCCGGTCCGAATACCAGGCCCTCTTTTACTGGTTTTGGCCTTTGTCTTGGGCCTGGTAATAGATATGTTCACCAATTCTGTCGGAATGCATGCGGCAGCAAGTGTGTTCATGGCTTATGCAAGACCTACCGTTTTGAAGTTCATTGCTCCACGCGATGGCTACGAAACGGAGTCGGCTCCCTCTGTACGGGAGCTTGGGTTCAACTGGTTTGCGATCTACGCCATCATACTGGTTTTTCTACATCACCTTATGCTTTTCTACATAGAGGTTTTCCGGATTTCCGAGTTTTTTCCAACATTGCTGCGGATCATTTTGAGCACGATTTTCACCACTGCCATTGTGGTTTTGGTGCAGTTCCTTACCGACAAACCCAAGCAAAATAAATGAAGCAGAAAACCGGACACCGGTTTGTGTTCCTGGGAATCGTTACTGCGGTTTCATTCATTTATCTGTGCAGGTTGTTTTATATTCAAGTAATAGAAGATCGTTACAAGCTTTCCGCTAACAACAATGTTCTTCGAACCATTACCGACTATCCCGCTCGTGGTTTGGTGTATGATAGGAAAGGAAAGCTGCTTGTTTTCAATGAGGCCGTATATGATGTGATGGTAACGCCTCGTCAAGTTAAGGAAATCGACACTTTGGAGTTTTGTCGATTGCTTGGTATCCCTCCTGAGGATTTTGAAAAGAAGATGGCCAAGGCAAAAAAGTACTCCAAAGTAAAGGCCTCTATTTTTGAAAAGCAGATACCTGCCGCAACCTATGCCGTCTTGCAGGAACGAATGTACAAGTTCAAAGGGTTTTTCGTACAATCACGTACGCTAAGACGTTATCCGGAACAGGTCTCTGCTCACAGCTTAGGCTATATTGGCGAAGCTGACGACAAGCTCATACAAGCCAACCCTTATTACAAACAAGGTGATTATGTTGGTATAGCGGGACTGGAAAAATCATATGAGGAGGAATTGCGTGGACAAAGAGGGGTGCGTGTTGTGATGGTGGATGTCCACAACCGCGAGAAAGGTTCTTTCGCAGAGGGTCAATACGATACCGTTCCTGTTTCCGGTCACAACCTCGAGGTTACATTGGATCTGGAACTTCAGCTACTGGGAGAAAAACTGTTGCAAAACAAAATAGGCAGCATTGTTGCTATTGAACCCACCACAGGAGAGATATTGGCCTTGGTAACCAAACCATCTTATGATCCGAATCTGATGGTGGGCAGGGCGCGTTCTTCAAACTATGCAAGAATGTTGAAGGATCCTACCAAGCCCATGTTTAACAGGGCCACGCAGGCTTATTATCCTCCAGGGTCCACTTTCAAATTGGTAAATGCTTTGATTGCTTTGCAGGAAGATGTCATCTCACCAAGCAGCACATTCAACCACTCATTCGTTGTTGGCTCGAAGTCGGTTAAGT